>PLTD01000193.1 GCA_003165335.1 Rhodospirillales bacterium
TTCGCCGTCGCCGATGACGCAGGCCGAGATCAGGTCGGGATTGTCGAAGACCGCGCCATAGGCATGGAGCAGGCTGTATCCGAGCTCACCGCCCTCATGGATCGATCCGGGCGTTTCGGGTGCGACGTGGCTGGGAATGCCTCCGGGAAACGAAAATTGCTTGAACAGGCGCTGCAGCCCTTCGGCATTCTGCGGGATATGGGGATAAACCTCGCTATAGGTGCCCTCCAAATAAGTATTGGCGACCACTCCCGGCCCGCCGTGACCGGGCCCGGCGATGAAAATCACATTGAGATCGTGCGCCTTGATGACCCGATTCAGGTGCGCATAAACAAAGTTTAGTCCGGGCGTCGTGCCCCAATGGCCGAGCAGCCGTGGCTTCACATGCGTAAGGGTCAGCGGCTCCCGCAACAGCGGATTGCCCATCAGATAGATCTGCCCCACGGAAAGATAATTGGCGGCATGCCAATACTCGTCCATCAGTTCGAGTAGGCTTTGCGGCAAAGCGGATTCATCGGCAGGCGGCACCGTGAGCGCGAGGGTCGGCGTCTTGCCCTTGGTGTCGTCGAGGTCGGAAGTTGCCGTCATCTCTGTCTCTCTATCCGTGATTTCGGTTTTGGGACGTGGTTCTCAGCTTCCAACCTGCGCTGGGTTTTGGGAGGTGCGCTCCGTTTACATGCGGCCAGGGATTCCAGCCTTGATTTCAGTCAATAGCGCCGGGCGACAGATACAGCGTTCTAATAGTGTGCCGGGCGATGACAAGTTCCTCATCGGTCGCAATCACCCAAACCTCGATCGCGCTGTTTTCCGTGCTGATCCGTCCAACGCCTCGCTGGTTCGCCGCTTCGTCCAGTTCTATGCCCAACCAGCCAAGGCCGCTGCAGACCAGTTGGCGAATGACAGGCGCACGTTCTCCGATCCCGCCGGTAAAGACGAAGCCGTCAATTCCCTTAAGCGTGGCGGCCAACGCGCCGGTCTCGCGCAGGATATGGAAAACGAATGAATCGATCGCCTCGCCTGCGGCAGTCTCCTTGCTGGCAAGCAAAGTCCGCATATCGCTGCTGATGCCCGATATGCCGAGCAAACCAGATCGATGGTACAGAATATCTTCGATCCGGGACGCGCTCAATCCATGGTGCTGCATGAAATAGAGGACCACGCCCGGGTCGATGGCGCCGCACCGCGTTCCCATAACCAGGCCGTCCAGCGGTGTCAGACCCATCGTTGTATCGGCGCTGCGACCGGCTTTCAGCGCACACAGGCTGGCGCCGTTTCCCAGATGGGCAATGATCGTTCGACCGGTGGCCAGCCGCGGTGAAACCACGGCCAGCCGACCCGCAACATATTCATAGGACAGGCCATGAAAGCCATAGCGGCGAATGCCCGTCTCCTCCCAGGAACGCGGCAGCGCGATACGGCTGACAACCGGCGCCATGCCGTGATGGAAGGCCGTGTCGAAACAGGCGACCTGCGCAAGATCGGGGCGGGCCGCTTGAACCGACCGAACGGCCGCGAGCCCCTGAAGTTGATGCAGCGGGGCAAGCGGGGCGAAGCTTTCAAGATCGGCGATTATTTTGGCGGTTATCCGCACGGGTTCGACATATTTCGGTCCCCCATGCACGATCCTGTGGCCGCAAGCCGCCAGACTGTCGCCTGCGAGGTGATGGTCGATCCAATCGAGCAGATAGGCCAGCAGGGCGTCATTTGTCGTTGTGTCGCCGCCTGGCCAGCGCCGCTCGTCCAGTGTCGCGCCGTCCGGGTCGCAGACAATAAAATGCGGCTGAGTCCCGATTCCTTCGATCTCGCCCTTGCAAGACGGCTCGGGCGCCTCGTTTCGAAGGGCATAGAGGACGAATTTGAGGCTCGATGACCCTGTGTTCAGCGTCAGTAGGCTCTTGGCCATCCGTCCGCCTC
Organism: Rhodospirillales bacterium; assembly: GCA_003165335.1. GTDB lineage: Bacteria > Pseudomonadota > Alphaproteobacteria > BOG-932 > Roseiterribacteraceae > BOG-932. The sequence goes on from PLTD01000193.1 coordinate 1,915, forward strand.
CATCCTTGTATTCGACCGCTGCCGGTGCGATGTCGTCGATGATCATGCCGGTTTACAACGCCGCCCGCATCATGGCGACGGCAGGGGAGCGCATGCAGCCATATGATGCGCGCTAATCGCCGGGCAGCCAAAGGGCTTGACTAGAATCAACGACTGACCCTGCAGCGCCGGATATTGTCCGTCGTCCTGAAAGAAACTGCACATCGCCGGAGCTGAAAATCATGACGGTTAAGCATGTACTGGTACACGTTGAACCCGGTTTGGGTTCCGAAGTTCGATTGAAATATGCCATTGCGTTTGCCCATGCATTCGACGCAAAGCTGATCGGGGTGACGGTAACTTTGCCACCGACGGAAATCCCTTCGGCGATGATGGGAGAGGCGCAGCTTTTCAATGCGGCTTTGCAGTCATCGGAAGAGGCGTCGACCTTCGCTTCGACCCAGTTCGCAAAAATGACATCCGACTGCGGTCTGCAAACCGAATGGCGCAACGGCGAAGGCAATCCGACGGAGGTCGTCGCCGCTGAGGCAGGTCGTGCTGATATTGCGATCGTCGGAGGCACGGATCGCGATGTTCTAGACGGTGGAGTCTATAATTTATCGCCCGCGGACGTACTCATGACATGCGGTCGGCCGGTGCTCGTATTGCCGAATGCCGCCGTGCCGACTTTTCCTCATAAGCGCGTGTTGGTCGCCTGGAAAAACAGCCCCGAGGCTGCACGCGCTGTGCATGACGCCATTCCCGTACTGCGCTTGGCCGATGAGGTCGTTCTGAGCGAGATCGTCGCGAACGAGACGTGGAACGGTCGCTATACGATTTCGATCAATGATGTCGCCGATCACCTGCGCGCACACGGTGTGCCCGTCAAGGTTCGCCGGATACAGGGCGGATCGGGAGATGCAGGCGGATTGCTCTTGGGTCTGGCAACCGAAATCGCGGCCGATCTGTTTGTCGCCGGCGGTTACGGCCACAGCCGTTTGCGCGAATGGGTGTTGGGGGGCGTCACGGCATCGGTGCTGGAGCAGGCGCGGATTCCCTATCTGCTGTCCCATTGATCGGCGGTCCCATCTTGACGGTTGACGCAGGTCAAGGAATGGCGGCACCGCTTCGGCCAAACTGAGGCCTCTGCGCACACCATTACAGTGGCGGATGCCATGACCCTCAGCTTTGAAACTCTCGGAAACGCGACACTGGTTTTCTACCAAGATGGGCGCCCCGTCCTGGCGACGGATCCCTGGCTGGAGGGGCGATGCTATTCGGGGAGCTGGGCGCTTGAGCGCAAGCTGACCCAAGCGGAGCACGAGGCTGTCGCGGCCGCCGACTATCTATGGATTTCTCACGGCCACCCCGACCATTTTCATATTCCCTCGCTGGCCACGCTTGCGCGCGGCAAGACGATCTTGCTGCCCGACCATTACTCGTCGGACATGAAGAATTATCTGACCGGTCAGGGATTCGTGGTCGAGGTGCTGCCCTACCGGACCTGGCGTCGCCTGTCTTCGAAGATTCGCTGTTTGTGCCTGGATAATGAAAATCAGGATGCGATCCTGATCATAGAGGCGGGCGACAGCCTGATGGTCAATTTGAACGACTCGCCCATGTGCGGCGATGAACGTTTCATTCGCGGGTTGGTCGCGAAATATGACCGGCGCAAGACCTATATGGCGGCGCTCTGTTCAAACGACGCCGATATGATGAATTTCGTCGATGAGGCGGGTGCGCTCACGATCGACCCGCCGTCGCGACGCAAACCGGGCATGGTGTGGGGCAGGGGACGAATCGCCAAAAGCCTGGGCGTCGGCGCCTATGTATCCTCAGCCTCGCAGCATATTTATTCGCGCAGCGACAGCGTCTGGGCGAACCCCTATCGCGTCGGTTGGGACGATTTTGTCGCCAATTGGCACGTGCCCGAGATCCGCATCATCGAACCCTTCGTCGTTCTCGATCTTGCCACCGGTAGCTACGAGCGCAAACATCCGACCCAGGCTACCGATCCGGGTCAGATCGCCATGGACCTGAACGGCGACGATTGGGCCGAGAAGTTGAACGATGCGGAGTGGTCGGCGCTGTTCGCCTTTTTCCGGGAAATCGAGCTATTGCGTCCGCATCTGGATTATCTAGACTTTACAGTCGGTGGCGAGACGCGCCGCCTGTGGATCAACCCAGCGGCGAGCAGCCATAATCCATCGCGACTGCGCGGCATTACCTTCGAGGCTCCGCGCGGTTCGTTGTTGAAGTCGATCAAGTACGGTTATTTCGATGACATGTTGATCGGCAATTTTATGCGGACGCATTTACAAAACGTAACGCTGTATCCGCATATAACCCCGATCATCGCCAAGTTGCGTGGCAGCGCGCGGGTATCGACATTCGCTGAACGCCGCCGATTCAGACTGCGCTATTTCAAGCGCAATCCGATCGGCTATCTCGAATGGCACGCCGGGGAATATTTCGAAATGTTCCTAGATTGGCTGAGGCGGGTAGCAGCCAAGCTGGGCATCAAGCGGCCGTTACAGAAAATCTATCGCCGGATGTTGGGCGATCCTGTCCTTTGAAAAATGATCCCGCGGACATGCGCGATGCCCGAGGCCTCAGGAGTGGGTCTTCAAACTGATGATATAGCTGATGATCTTGACCAGCTCGTCTTCGGTCAGCCCAGGGTTAGGCATCGCCAATGGGACCATCGCATTTGTATGGGTGTTGCGAAGATGCCTGCGCAGCGACTGTACGGTTACATCGGACCGGTCGGCAACACTCTGAAAAGTCGGGCCGCCGACGTGATCGGGCGGGTTGACCTGGCCGGGGTCGACCAGATGGCAGCTGGAGCAGATGTGCCGCGCCAGCTCATGCCCCATCCCGGACGCGACCTGGTTTGAATCGGCCCAGGCTCCTGTGGCAACGCAAACACCGGCCAGCGTCAGGAAAATGGCCGCAGAATTCCTAGTCAGATTGTTCATGAGGTGCTCCAGCATATCGCGGACCGTTGGACCGCACGGCGAGCCGACATTAGCCGCAGCGGTTTGGCGAGCATAGACAAGAATCTACCCTATCGCGATCCGCCCTCTCAAAGCTAGAGCCTGACTGCGTAGGTCCGCCCAAAGGCGTGTGTCCGGGGGAGTTTCTTGGGGCTCTGTTGCCGCCATTGCATGTGCCCGATCGCGCACCATTATCAATGTCGGGTCGGATCATGACACAAGGCCGCGACATGCCTGCATCTGCTAAAATTTTGCTGCAGACCACTATTGCGACCATCGCAAACGACTGGAATATCGGACGTTTCTCTCTGCTGCGCGAACTGTTGGTCGGCTTACACGATAGCGGCGGCAATCAATTATTCGAGGTAACCGCGCGCGACCGTGACCCGCCCGGCGCGCCGGACTCTGTTTTGTCGGTGCTGGATACGACAGACTACGACGAGTTGTGGCTCTTCTCAGTTGACGCCGGCAACGGCCTTTCGACGGAAGATTGTGCGGGAATTTTGCGTTTCAGGCGGCGCGGCGGCGGGTTGATGGTCACGCGCGATCACATGGACCTGGGTTCGTCGGCGGCTGCTTTGGTCGGTGTCGGTTCGGCGCACTATTTTCATTCGAAAAATCGCGATCCCGATCCCGCCCGCCGTGGCATCGACGATTGCCATACAATCGGGATTTTATGGCCGAACTATCACTCGGGGGCGAATGGCGATTTTCAGGAAATAGCCGCAGTCGGCCCAGTGCACCCGATCTTGACCGACCCCGACTGTGCAGGCGTTTCCCTTCGCTATCTCCCCGCCCACCCGCACGAAGGCTCGGTCGGTAAGCCGGCCGGCGACGATACTGCGCGGGTCATCGCGACGGGGGTCAGCAAGGTAACGGCGGCAACCTTCAATATTGCCGTTGCATTCGAACCGTCCGAGGCAGGTGGTCCGGCCATAGCCCAATCGAGCTTTCATCATTTTGCCGACTATAATTGGGATCCGGCTATGGGCGCGCCCAGCTTCGTTTCCGAGCCGCCGGGTCATGCTTTGGCCTCGGATGCCGAGGCACAAAGGTCGACCCGATGCTACGCCACGAACGTCGCACGCTGGCTGGCCGGGCTGCCGATCCCCGCAGATACCGCAGTACTCAAGGCGCAACTGGACCGGGAGTTGGACGAGGCGCTCGATGAAAGTTTTCCGGCCAGCGATCCGCCGGCCGTTTCTTGATCCATAACCGAGGAGGATAGTGATGATTCGCAAGGCTCATGCAGTGTGGCGCGGCACCGGCAGGGACGGAACCGGGGATATCACATCCGATTCCGGCGTCCTTTCCAAAACACCCTATTCATACAAGACCCGCTTTGAGACCGAGCCGGGGACGAACCCGGAGGAATTGATCGCCGCCGCCCATGCGGGCTGTTTCACCATGGCTCTGGCCTTTCAGTTGCAGACAGCTGGATTCACGCCGACCGAGCTGACGACTGAGGCTGCGGTGACGCTGGTGTCCGAGACCGGTGGGGGCTTCAAGATCAGCAAGTCAGCTCTGACTTTGACCGCAAAGGTGCCTGGACTCGATAAGACAAAGTTCGAGGAACTGGCCGGGAATGCAGAAAAGGGCTGTCCGGTGTCGAAGCTGCTGAAAGCAGAGATTACGCTGGATGCAACTTTGCTATAAATCGCATGAGTCTGTGGCCGGGTATCGTCCTGGGCCCTTGGTTGGGCTCCACGGGACGAGGAGAATACATGCCGGCCAAGCCTGGGCGTACAGCGATGCGGTGGATGTTTGTCCTGTTTTATGGGGCAGCGGCCTACATCCACCTCTCGATGCCGATGACCTTCATGCCGGTTATGCCGGACTGGGTTCCGGAGCCTTACCGGGTAATCCAGTTCACCGGCCTGTGCGAGGCCGCCGGTGCCGTCGGCCTGCTGATCCCGCGTCTGCGGTGGCTGGCGGGACTTATGCTGGCGCTGTATGCGGTGTGCGTCTTCCCGGTCAATATCAAACACGCGTTCTATGGACCGACCTTTCACGGCTTATCAAATATGTGGCTTTATCACGGACCGCGCCTGCTGCTTCAGCCGGTGTTGGTCTGGTGGGCGCTCTATGTCGGAGAGGTCACCGATTGGCCGTTCGCGCGGCACCCTTTGGCTCGGGCGCAAGGACCCAAACAAGGAGGTTGAATGGCGATTGTATTTGACGATCGCGATCTGGAGGCTACGCGCCGGACCAACCGAACGCTCGAGCGCCTGCCGCGCCTGAGGCTGCAAAGCCCGATTCACCGCAATCTGGTTCAAGGCCTTCTCAATCTCGTCGATTGGGTCGGGCCCGATCTGGCCGCCAAGCGCGGTGTTCGGGCCGAAGTTCGCACGGTGACTGCCATGGGCAGATCCGTGCGGGTCCGAATATTGTGGCCACCGGGGAAAGTGGTGGGCGCCCACGTCTATATTCATGGCGGCGGTTGGACCATCGGCAATGCCCGGATGGACGATGCACTGAATGCGGAATTGGCCGCGAGTGCCGGTGCCGTCGTGGTTTCCGTCGAATACCGGCTGATACCGAAATATACTTTCAACGACGGAATCGACGACTGCGAAACCGCCGCGCGATGGGTTCTTGAGTCTGGCTTGGCGCAGTTCGGGGTCGAAGGGATGACTGTCGGCGGGGAGTCCGCCGGAGGACATCTGGCTGCCGCGACAATACTGCGCCTTCGCGATAACGGATATCGCTTCGACCAGGTTGCGGGCGGGGTACTCATCTTCGGCTGCTACGATTTGGGCGGTACAGACATGCGTCGCCGGGCCGGGCCGCAGACGCTGGTTTTGCATGGCCCGACCTTGGGCAGGATTCTCGATCGCGCCCGCGAACTCAGCGTCGATGCCCGGCTGCGTCCCGCCTTTTCACCGCTTCGCGCCGACCTTTCCGGATTGCCGCCGGCTCTCTTCATTGTCGGCACGCGCGATCCGCTGCAGGAGGATTCAGAGCTGATGCATGCTAAGTGGAGCCGGCAGTCCGGCAATGCCGAATTGGTCATCGTTCCGGAAGCGGCGCACGGCTTCAATCACCAGAAGAACAGTACTGCCGACAAAACCAACCAGTACATACGATCCTGGATCGCAGAGCGGTTAAGAGATTGATATCTGGTTAGATTTTCGGGTTTACTACGCGAATCGAGCCGGTCGGTCTGTCCGGAAGTCCTGAGGCGGCAATCGCGGGAGAGCACCTACGATGGCAACAGCTAAAGCCGAAGCGATTCGGCAGGCGGACACCGCCTTCTTCGGTCACCCGCGCGGCCTGGCCTGGCTTAGCTTCTCCGAAGTTTGGGAACGTTTTTCCTATTACGGCATGCAGGCGTTGCTGGTGCTCTATATGACCCATCAACTGCTCCAGCCCGGTCATGTGGAGAATGTTGCCGGATTCGCTCCCTTTCGCGTGGTTATCGAGAAGGTTTACGGCCCGCTTTCGCCCCTGGCGCTGGCATCGGTCATCTTCGGCCTTTATGCCGGTCTGGTTTACCTGACGCCCATTGGCGGGGGAATTCTCGCAGATCGCTTCATCGGCAGAACCCGAGCCGTAATCGTCGGGGCGACATTGATGGCCATCGGCCATTTTCTCATGGCATTCGACGTCAGCTTCCTTCTTGCGCTTTTGTGCCTGCTTGTCGGCGTCGGCTGTTTCAAGGGCAATATCGCCACTCAGGTCGGTGATCTCTACGCACTCGGCGACCCGCGCCGCGCCGACGCATACCAGATCTATATGTTCGGCATTCAACTCGCGGTCATCGTCTCACCCTTCGTGTGCGGCACGCTTGGGCAGGTCTATGGCTGGCACTGGGGTTTTGGCGCGGCCGGTGTCGGCATGGTGATCGGGCTGATCGTTTATCTCAGCGGCCGTGCCTGGCTGCCTCCCGAACCGCCGATTGTCCGCCGCAAAGACAAGACTGTTCGCTCTCGGTTGACCGTGGCGGAACTGCGGACTGTCCTGGCGCTTGCTGCTCTGGTCCCGGCATTGGCTCTTGCCTCTGTCGCCAATCAGCAGATTTTCAATGCCTATCTCGTATGGGGTGAGGCGAACTATCAGCTGGTCTTCTTCGGTAAGACCATGCCGATCACCTGGATATTGTCCTTCGGTTCGATCATCAGCGCGTTGATGATCGCCATCTCGGTCATGTTCTGGCGTTGGTGGGGCAGGCGCTGGACCGAACCGGATGAAGTCACCAAGCTGGTCATCGGCATATTGATCGCCGCTGTGGCTCCGCTGACGCTGGCCGCCGCATCGGCCATCGTCGCTTCCAGCGGTCAGAGGGTCGGGCTCGGCTGGGCTTTGGCGTTCGAGATCATCAACGATCTCGGCTTCGCTAATATATTCCCTGTCGGTCTCGCTCTCTTCTCGCGCGCTGCACCCAAATCGTTGGGCAGCATGATGCTCGGGGTTTTCTATCTTCATCTCTTCGCCGGGAACATGCTGGTCGGCTGGCTTGGGGGGTTTCTGGAAAGGATGTCGGGATCGGCATTCTGGCTGCTTCATGCCGGGCTGATTACCGCGTCTGCAGTCTTCATCCTTGTCATCCGTGGGGTTGCTGGTCGTGTATTGGCTCCGATGGCGGAGCCCGAATCCGAAATTCAAGTTGCCTGGGCAACTTGAGCGCCGGCGGGGTCCCTGGCTTTTTAACCGGCAAAACGCCACAACAACGCTATGACTCAATCGCTGCACATTGGCGACATCACCGTGCCGGGTACGGTTCTGCTGGCCCCGATGACCGGCGTGACTGACCTGCCGTTCCGCCGCGCGGCGTCACGGCTTGGCGCTGCCTATGTCGCGACCGAGATGGTGGCCTGCGCTGAACTGGCGCGCGGCCGCCCCGACGTCATGCGCCGTGCCGCAGTGGGCGACGGGTTGCCGCTCATGGTCGTGCAACTCGTCGGACATAGTGCGCGCTGGATCGCCGAGGGCGCGCGGTTGGCCGAAGCGGCAGGCGCCGACATCATCGACCTCAACATGGGCTGCCCAGCCAAGGAAGTGACCGGCTGTGCATCGGGTTCTGCCCTTATGCGCGACCTGGATCACGCCGAAACGCTGCTCAAAGCTGCGGTTGAAGCAACCAGCCGTCCGGTTACGCTCAAGATGCGGCTGGGCTGGGACGAGGCTTCGAAAAATGCACCGGAGCTTGCCTGGCGCGCCGAGCGGGCCGGCATCAAAGCGGTTACAGTCCACGGCCGCACGCGCCAGCAATTCTATACCGGAAAGTCCGATTGGTCCGCGGTCGCAGCGGTCAAGGCGACCACTTCCCTGCCGGTGATCGTCAACGGCGATATTTTGGATATCGCATCGGCCCGCGAAGCCATCCGCCTGTCCAAGGCCGACGCCGTGATGATCGGGCGCGGCGCCTATGGCCGGCCCTGGGCGGCAGCCGGAATTCAATCTCTGTTGGCAGGCGACGCAGCGAATGATGGGCCCGATCCCACCCAACGGCTGGGCATCGTACTCGACCATTTTCGGGACAGCCTGAACTTTTACGGCGATAGCCTGGGACTTAAAATCTTCCGCAAGCATCTTGGCTGGTATATCGAGCGGGCGCCCTGGCCGAGTTCAGCCGACACCAGACGCGCTGCAAAAGCGCGTCTATGCCGCCTCGACAGTCCAGCCGATATCGAGGCGGGCCTGTCCGACCTTTGGCTCGCGGCCTAATAGAGGTGAAGCTGGCCGGTCTGACCGGCCACGTCCATCAGACCGCTGAACCGTGTATTGGCATATGACGGTCCTTGCTGGCTCATCGTTACCAGCATCGTGTGATCCATCGTACCCGGGCCGTCCTGCTGCCTGATGCCGCCGGTTGTCCCCATATTGATCAGATCGTGGCCGTCCAGGACCTCGTGCGTGAAGTAATGGGTATGGCCGGCGAACACGGTGTAATTGCGCTGGCCCAGCATCGCCTGAATTCTGGCGAAAGCCGGGCTTGCCATCTTCCAGGCCGGCTTGTGCAGCACGACGAAGGTCCAAGTCGGGTTGGGATGGCGGGCCAGCGTGTCGCGCACGAAGGCCAGTTGCTTGTCGCTGATATTCACCTTGTCGGCATCGGCATAGCCGCTGGTGCGGGTCATATTCGCACCTTTTTCCTTGGCCTGATTCATATAGTCTACGATGATGCGGTCAGCCTTGTCGGGGTCCTTGGCCATCAGATCGACCATTGAATACATCTGCTTGGCTTCCTTATCCGCCATCGGCGTGTAGGGGTCCTCGGTATTGAGGATCACGAACAGCGCACCCTTATAGCGGAAGGCGTAATAGCCGGGTCCGCGCCGCTGGGCCCAAGCTGCGGCAGTCTCGGCGTTGTTCATGTCGTGGTTGCCGGGCGTGTGAATAAAGGGAACGCCGGCCTTGCCTATCGATTTTTCGACGGCGTCCCACTGGGCAGCGATCATCGCCCTGTCGTCGGTATAGCCCTCTATCAGGTCGCCGACCGATAGGATGAAGTCTGGTTGCAGCCAGCTTACCTGCCGCATCGCCTGGTCGAATACGCCGGGTCGAGCAAGTCCGGTATTGTCGCCGATCACGGCGAAACGCAACGGTGACTGACCGCCGACCTCAGGGGCCGCGCTCCAGGGCATTGTATTGCCGGTGATGCCCTCCGCATGAAATGCGCCGGCGCTATCGATCTGGCCGGGCGCGGCGCGGGCGGTTAGCGGCAAGGCGGTCGTGGCGATCAGGCCGCGAATGAATCCGGCGCGAGAGACGAGCATTGACGGGTTTCCTCCGGGTTTTGAACAGGCCGATTGCAAGGTCACGGCTTGGTTCTTTGATTTTATTGCCTTCCCTCATTTCGTGGGGAAATGCGCGCCATATATACACCTGGAGCATGCGAGATTTATAGGCGCTTTTGTAGCGCCTCAGTTAGAAATTTAGGGGCTTGATGTCCTCTTGGGCCAAGGCATCGGCCATGCCATATTCAAGGCATGGGATCACATCTTCCTTATCTATCGATCTGGCACGTGGTGGTGGTGGTTTCGATTGTCACCATCATCTTTTGGCGCGGCGACCGCAGCGGGGGGCGTTGGTGATGCCGAAGCGACGACTAGGAGATAAATGTATTGCCGGCCCATTCGATTTTGCCGGCTCGCCGCGCCGGTCGGGGGAACGGGGCTTTACCCTGATTGAACTCTTGGTCGTCATCGCGATCCTGGGGATGCTGGTCTATATGGTGGCGCCCGCCGCTTTGCGGCAGCTAGGATCGTCCAAACAGAAGATCGCAGCACAATCCGTCGAGAGGTTGGCCGGGATTCTCGATATTTATAAACTCGATGTAGGGAGCTATCCGTCCAGCGACCAGGGTCTTCAGGCACTGGTTGTCAGACCGGCCGATGCGCCGGGCTGGGCCGGTCCCTATATAAAAAGCGGTAAGGTACCGGTAGATCCATGGGATCATCCCTATCTCTACAGCAGCCCGTCCAGCCGGACGAACCACGATTTCGACCTGTGCTCGCCGGGACCGAATGTCCAGACTGCCGCTGCCGGCGATGCCGGCGGGCAGATCTGCAACCAATAGTGACTACTCTGCCGACGCCTCAGTGTCCCAGGACAAAATAGAATAGCTCTGGTTTGCCGGGGGCTCGATGCGGACGACTGCATGACGCAGAAAACGCCCACCGCTGTCGGTCGCAACCTCCACCATGATCGACACGGTCTGCGGGTGTTGGGCGCCTGTTTGAGTCTGCGGCCGCAGCGGCAGCGACCGAACCGCCTCGGCCACGACAGGGTCGGCTGAGGCCAGGTCGGGATATCCAGTCTGGTAGAGCGACAAATGCGGTTTCAGCCGTTGGAATAGTTCGGGCGTCATCCCGATGACGCGCTGAAGTTCGTCCAGGCTTTCGAACGGCGCGTTCGGCGGCGCATGGTCCATTCCCGCGGCCCGATATTGCCTCAACTTGGCTCCGCCCGGGCCCGGCTGTTCACCGGGGCTCCGCCAATCGCTGATCGCTGCCGCCAGCGATCCGGCTTGCGCCGGCTCCGCTCCACAGCTTACCAGCAAAGCCGCCATCAGCTCTACCGAGGCGGCATTGGGGTTTACCTTGCCGTTCTCTTGCAACACCGAAATTTGCGCCTTGGCGCGCTTCAGGTTCAGAGCATGGTCGCCGACGTTCCAGTGGGACTCTGATGCATCGATCAGCCTGAAGACCGTTTCCATCACCGCCCCGTCGGCCTGCGCTTCGGCATCGGCGTTTGCCGTCAGATTGGCGGCGATCCGAGCCTCGGTGCGGCCGGTCACTACAATATGCGTCATCACCAACGACAGCAGGACCAGGGTCCATAAGACGATAATCAGCGCGAAACCGCGCGACCTCATCTGCTGAGCCGGGCGTTCGGGTTGTCGCTGCCGCCGGGCGGTAGATTCCGAAGTTCCTGCGGCACAAGCCCGGCACTTTTCAGTTCTTCGCGCAAATCTTCGGTCAAGGCGCGGGCGCTTTGCTGGTCCTGCAGGACATGTGGCGTAATCAAAATCAAAAGCTCAGTACGCGCGCGTGTATTGGTTTGCGTGCCGAACAGAGAACCCACGACCGGAATGTCCTTGAGATAGGGAATTCCAGAATTGCCGCGGCTGACATTGTCCCGAATCAGGCCGGCGATGCCGACCGTTTGGCCATCCTGAACCACGACATGGGAGCGCACCTTGCGTTCGGAAAAGGTTGGGGAATCGATGCTGGAAGTGCTTGTCGTCGAGACGTCGCTGACCTCCTGCGAGATATCTAGCGTAACCAGGCCGCCGCTATTGACCTGTGGCACGACCTGAAGAATGACGCCGGTTTCCTGATAGCTGACCGAACTGATCACGTCGGACGTGCTGGTCAGGGTACTTTGCGCCGTTTGGGTCAGATAGGGCACGTTGTCGCCCACTTGTAGGCGCGCCATTTGATTGTCGAGTACCAGCAGTTGTGGTGAGGACAGCACCCGCACATTGGTCACGTTTTGCAGCGCCGAGATTGTGGCATGTACGGCGCCGGTGCTTTTGGACAGGATGAAGCCGGGAAGAGTACCTGCCGGTGCTGCCGGTGCGGAGGGTGCTGTAGCGGCCTGGGATAACAGCCCGGTGATCCCGCCGTTCTGGAAATAGAATTGCGTGCCGTACTGCAGATTATCGTTCAGGTCGACCTCGGCGATGGTCGCGTCTATGCGCACCTGCAGCGGCACAATGTCGATCTTGTGCAGCATGCCCTCGATCGTGCCCGCCTCCTCGGCGGTGGCGAAATAGAGGATCGCGTTGTTCTTTTTGTTGGCGATGATGCGGATGGAGTTGGGCGAACTGTTGCCTTGGTCCGTCGATGACAGGGAATCGGTATCCGCCGTCGGCTCGGGCAGGTCTTCGTTGCTGCCGGCCCCGCCCGACTGGCCGGGCAGGCCGGAATTGCCGACCGCTCCGTTCATGCCGGTTGAATTACCCGCCCCCGAGCCGCTGCCGGTGGTTCCCGGCAGGCTGTTCCCAGACTGCGCCCCGTTGTTGAAACCGTTTCCGCCGCTGGCGCCCTGGTTCTGCGAGCCGCTAACCACTGTCTGCTCGCGGCCGGGCGCAGTTGAGTTGTTGTTCTCATTGTTGTCCTGTCCGCCCGCGCGCGGGTTGAAGGCGCGCTGCAGCAGATTAGCCAGATCGCCGCTTTGGCCGTTCTGTACGTAATAGACATGCCAAGACCGGGCGGTGAGGCGTCGCGACCGGTCCACCAACTGGAACAGTCGACGGGCGTCGTCGATATATTTGCGCTGGGCCGAAACGACCAACACGGCGTTGACCCGTTCCATCGGGATCACCCGGACGACATTTGCCAACGCACCGTTGCCGTCGGTTTGGAAGACCTTCTGCAACTCGGTCGCGACCTTGCCCGGGTCGCCCGATGTCACCGGGAACAGGGCATAGGATTGGTTCGCCATCACGTCGATGTCGAAGGCATGGACCAGGTTAATGATGGTCGCCCGGGCCGCGGGTTCACCGCTGACCAGAAGGGCATTGCGGGTCGGGTCGGCGACCAGCCGCGCTCCATTGCCGACGAACGGCGCCAGGACGCGCGCCAGATCGCTGGCGGAAGTATATTGCAGCTCTTCAACCTGACTGCCGAACGTGACGTCTCCGGCCATCGAGGGTTCCGACAGCGCAACGGCGCTTGGTACTACGCGATAGAGCCCGCCGCTTTGAATCAGCGTGGCGCCGTTCTGATTCAGGAGCGTTTCCAGCGTGGTCAGCAGTTCCGCCTTGGGCACCGGCTGCTGTGTCTCCATCGTCGCCGTGCCCCGGATCGAGGGGTCGATCGCGTAATTGACCTGCAGTATGTCGCCCAGGACCTGGCGGACCACTTCGCGAATATCGGTATCGACGAAGTTCAGCATGACGTCGCCGCCCTTGGTCTGCTGCACCGTACCGGTCATCTTTGCGGTCGTACTGCGCCCTTCGGCAATTTCCGGTCCTGGTGAGGCGCTGCGGTCGGACGCGACGACGCCATTGACCCGCGGACTGGCGACTCCTGCAATATTGCTCGCGGTCAACGGCAGCGGCTCGAGTGTGCGGTCCGGCTGTTTGCAGCCGGAAAAGGCGAGAATTAAGGTTGAGAGCAGAAGAACGCGGCGCATCAATGTTTCCCCTGCAGCCGATCCTGGCCGCCGTTCTGTTGTCCGCCGGGGTTTCCGAAACCCGCGACGGGCGGTGTCGTTTGCTGGGGCGCGCCTGTGGGTGCTGCGCCCGAAAATCTCGGTTCGATACGCCGGGTGCCGCCCGGCCCGGAAAGGATCACTGCATCGACTGCAATTTGATCCACCCGCCAGTTTCCCACAGTTTCCCCTTCCACGACAACGATGGGACGTTCCTTCCCTGCCGGCTGAAAAATCGCTCTGCGTTCGTTGTCGGTCATCAAAATGCCGGTCAGTCGCGGCAGGTCGGCCGGCGCTCCCGAGGTCATGCCCCGGGTATCGCCCGGCGCGGGCTTGCGGTCGCTCCGGAACAGGGGCCTTGCCAGGATCGCGGCAACCAGTCCGGTGGCGCTATTGGAGGCTGAAGCAACCTGCGAATTGATCTGCGGCGTTTTGAGTCCGGCGGGTTCGTCACCATTGTTGCCGACCGGGATGATGAGTTCGGTCATCACGAGTCCGGTCAGCACGACCGCCAGCGTCGCCAGAGTCATCGCCGCGCGGCTCATTTGGCGCTATCCGAGGTGGGCTCGGCGATCGCCGGTCCGGCAGGTGCATAGATGCTGAGACCGGCGTCGAGCGGTTGCTGATCGGCGGCGGAAGAGGAGGCTGAACTGCGTATTTGCAGATCGTCGACCGCCATTGGTGTGTTCGACTGTTCCAGAGACTGCAGGAAGCGGATCAGAACCGGCCAGGAAGCAGAGAGCGACAGCTTGACCCCGACGCGGCGATAGCCCGCAACCGTTTCACCCGGCAAGCTCTCGACGCTGGAAAGGCTGGCACCGGCGTTAGTCGCAATGTCCTGCACCAGGCTTTGCAGGGCCGCGGTGGCCACCGGGGTGCTGCTGCCGCTGAGAATATTGCCGTTCGCTGTAACCGCGCTTGGGGATTGTCGGCCGAGTTCGGCTGCGCGCGCCTCGAGCGCCGGCCGGGTGGCAGCGAGTTGCTCCATGTGGCGAGCGAGCGTTTGGCGTTGCGAGAGCCTTTCGGAGCGTCCGGCGTAGAGCGACGTGAGCGGTCCGACCAGCCCGATCCAGACGGCAAGTACCACGGCCAGCGTAATGCCCAGCGCGAGCATTTGCCCGCGCCGCCCATCAGGCAGGCTTGCAGATATCTGTGCGTCCGCCGTCACGGCCGCACCTCGGCGTTGATGGAGAAAGCGTCCAGCTTGGAGCCCTGCACCCGCGTTACTGCTGCGGCGAAGGCGGGGTCCTGGAAGAACGGGTCTGCGGCCAGCAACCCGATCAACTTGGCCGCACCGGCGGATTGGCCGCTGATACCCAGCTTGCGCCGATGCAAGGTGAAGTCGGTCAAATGTGTGTCGTCGGGCAATATTTGCGTCGTCTTGGCCAATACCTTCAGCGCGTCGGCCGTTCCCGCCTGCTCCATCGCCGATGCTGCGCCCGCCCCGGCAACATTTTCGACACGGCGGCGCAGCGCCTGCACCGCCTCCACCTGAGGCTGCAATAGGGCGATGCGATCCTCCACCCAGCCCAGCGCCAGAGACTGCCTGGCGAACGGCACAACCACCGCGACCAATGCGAGCACAGCGCAGGCGATTGCCAAGGGACGCGCCTGTGCCGTCAATGCTTGGGGTCTCGCCGTATCTTCTCCCAGCATGATCTGCCGCGATTCTCCTGCAGCCGTCCTAGCGTCGATTGCAGTTGCATGAAGGCCGCCCTGCGCCAATGCTGCGACGTACGGCTGTGCTACGGATTTGGGTAGCAGGAATAGGGTGAGATGGATCTGGCCACGTGCCCTGTCGCGTTCATCGACCCGCCAATTCCACCAGACCTCGTCAACGGTGAAGGGCGTTTCGCGATCCATTTCATAGGATAATGCCTGGCGGAGAGCCCGCTCAGCGACCAGCGGAAAACTCAGTTTCTTTTCCAGCACGCGAACCGCCGGCAAGCGCAGCCAGACGGGTATCGATCGTCCGCCGAGTGCGGCGGCGTTGCGTGCCGCGGTGATGCCCGCCGAATCCGTAGGAAAGCGGCCAAGCGGCGCGAGGCGCTCGCCGCGGCGCAGCGATGCCGATAAGGAAGCGCCGCCTTCGTCTATCTCCAGGACCAGAGCATCCATTGCTCCGCTTTCGGGCGCGCTCAGCCCCCCGGGCAGCAGTTCGCCCATCTGCCGCGCCCACCAGGCGAAGTATTCGCGAATTAGGTCAGAAGATCGGGGTGAAATGATCGCGCGCATTGCCGTGGACTTGTAGCCCGTGCGCGTAAATCGCGAAAGGGAAATGGATATTCGCCGTCGAGCTAATGCCGATCGCGGAAGTTGCCGGCTCAGTGCTGTGACATTGCGGTTGGCAGCCCGTGTCGAATCAGAGGGAGAAAATCGAAAGCTTCGGCCAAAACTACCCGAGAGCATCCGCCATCCAAGTGTCGGGAATTTTTACAGTTTCGACGCGCGATGTGGGACGGAAACTCCTAATTGCCCGATAACGTTTAAGTTATAAAGTTGGTTTAATTTTTGCATCCCTTGCATGGACATAGCGGTCGGGAAGTAACGATAATTTGAGTAGATATTTGAACATGCGTCGATTCCGTTCATCGGTCGGTCAAACTGCTTTTGGGATGATGTGCGGAGCCTTTGTCGCATCGGCTTTCCCGGCCTACGCGGTAACCATTATTCCGACTTTCGAGAATTCAATCACTGGTGGGGCGTCGGTTACAGGGCTGGTCGACAACAACCAGGTAGAGGGGGCGATCGATACGGCAATTGCCAATTTCGAATCGCTCTACAGCAATCCCGGGACAGTCGGCATCGTCTTTGGACAGTCCGCTGGAACGTTTCTCGGAACGAGCGACACGGTCGATTACGCACTCAGCTATTCGGATTACACCTCGCTGCTTGCCGCTGATTCAGCGGCGAATCCAACCAACACCACACTCGCCACCGCAGTTGCCAATCTGTCGTCAAGCAACATGCCTGGTTCGGGCGGTTCGGTCATTTTGACTTCCGCCGATGCGCGTGTCGCGCTGGGGGTTTTTGGGGCAACGCCATGCTTTGACAGCGCCGGGAACTATTTATCGTCCTGCAATGGGACGAATGACGGGCTCATAACTCTGAGTTCGAGTTACGCCTTCAATTACGGCAATACCGCGGTGGCCGGCGAATACAGCGCTGTCAGCACAGTTGAGCATGAACTCGACGAAATCCTGGGCGGCGGTGGGCAAGGGTCGGTTCTGAATGAAATTGCGGTCGGCGACACGTATTTTCAAAACAGCGTAGGTGTCCTCGACCTCTATCGCTATTCGGCGCCCGGTACGCCTAGCTTTACGACGAGCGGCAGTGCATCGTCCTATTTCTCCGTTAACGGCGGCGTCACTGACATCGTCGGCTTCAGCCAAAACAGCAATGGCGACTTCGCGGATTTCAGTACCTGCGACAATATTCAGTCAGCTTTCAGTTGCCCCGGGCTGTTGCCCGCCTATACGACGGCATCGCCCGAGTATCAGATGATGCAGGCCATCGGCTACAACACCGCCTCGTCAGGGAGCGCGCCCGAACCGGCATCGCTGTCGCTGCTGGGCGGTGGTCTTTTGGGCTTCGGCTTCGCTCTTAGGCGCAAGCAATCGTCCAAGAAGTCCCTTCGGAATTAGCGACAGCGCGTTGTTCCAAACCTCGTGGAACCTATAAGCCGCTGAGCGGCGCATTCCGGCGGATATTCGGCTGCCTGCAGCTTGCCTTCAAACCCCTCCAATGACGGCGGGAGCCGCCGGATAGAACAACCCGCACTGGCGGCGTTCCAGGCTTATCAGGTAAGACATCGCCGCAGTGATCCAGAAAAAGCTCAATCAGCGGCATTTATCCGCAGTGTGCGTTGCGCTCATCACTGGATGGGCGAATGCGGGCATCGCGGGGCCGCCCTATGTCACCGACGATCCTGCACCGACCGACACCGACCATTGGGAGATTTATAATTTCATCAGGTTCCTCGCGAGAAACCCCAGCGTTGAGGCCGGGGAGGTAAGCGAGAGGGCCCGAAGGGTGGTTCCCGCTGGGATTTGACGTATTCGGCGAGTGTCGACAGGGGCTTCCCGGCGGTATTT
>PLTD01000092.1 GCA_003165335.1 Rhodospirillales bacterium
ATTCTGCGCCGGAACACGGCGTCTATGCGCATCAACAAGGAAGGGCATAAGCTCTCCGGAGTGCGAACTGAACGGAGCCTCAAACCTCCCGAAAATCCTCCGGCTTCAGCCGGGGGAAGATGTTAAGAAGCTCCTCCATCAGACGTGGACAAATCCGCCGGATTGCGGTCCATTATGCGCGGCTCGTCTGCCCGTAGCGGCTTGATGTTCGGTTCGACCTGAATAAGGTTACGCGCCGGTCATGGATGCGACCGAAAGGGCTTTTCACGAGGCGGGATCGACATATGACCGCGACAAGCGCCGAAGATTGGGGGCGCCTGATGGCGGCGGCGCAGTCAGGTGACAGCTCCGCCTATGCGCGCCTGTTGCGCGAAATACTGCCCTATGTGCGCGCGATCGTCCGTCGCCACCATTCTACTCCGGACCGCGTCGAGGACGTTGTCCAAGACGTGCTTTTGACGATTCACCGCATTCGTCACACCTACGATCCATCCCGGCCTTTTACGGCTTGGCTGGGCGCGATCACCCATCGTAGATCGGTCGACGCTATCCGACGAAAAGTGAGAATCGACGCGGCGGAGACATTTTCTCCTATAGCCTATGAAACCTATGCCGATCCTGCAGCGAATAAGGGAATAGCGGCACACGAGGATAGCGCCGTTCTATCGGAAGCGATTGCTGCGCTGCCGCCAGGACAACGCCAAGCGGTTGAGTTGTTGAGGTTGAAAGAATTGTCTCTGGCCGAGGCGTCTGAAGCGTCGGGCCAGTCGGTGGGCGCGCTTAAGGTTAGTCTGCATCGCGCGATCCGTGCGCTGCAAAAGGCCTTGGGCGGCAAGGTAGACCAGTGATGGACGGTACAGAGAGTTTGATCGAGAGATTGTCAGGCGGATTACAACCGGTTAAGCGGTTGCCGCCTCCAGCCATGCGGGCGGCTCTTTGGCTCGGCGTTGTTGCGTTACTGGGCGCGGCCTTCGTATTTGCCTTTTCTGACTTTGCGACCTTTAGCCGACGCGCCAGCGATCCGAAATTGGCGATTGAACTGATCGGAACGCTTCTGACCGGCGTTTTGGCAGTTATAGCGGCGTTCGAATTGTCGATTCCGGATCGGCCGCTGACTTGGGCCTTTTTGCCGGCGCCGACTTTTTTGCTGTGGCTAGGAAGCAGTGGTTACAGTTGCTGGAGGCAGATTGTCGTTCGTGGGCCCAATGGTTGGAGGGCGGGCGAGGGGGCGGACTGTTTTGCCTGGATCGTCGCTTTCGGCGTGCCCCTGGCGGTGACCCTGTTCATGCTGTTGCGAAAGTCCCATCCGCTTGCACCGGGACCTGTAGCGGCCCTGGCAGGGTTGGGTGTCGCGTCGCTCGCTGCCTTCTTGCTCCAGTTCTTCCATCCCTTCGATGTGACCTTCATTGACCTGGGACTGCACTTGGCCGCAGTGGCAACGGTGGTCATCATCGCCCGGGTCGCAGCTCGACCGGGGCTTGCGGCATAGCAATGCGCTGAATGGCCTTTAGGTCGTTGATATCTACAGCATGATGCGTATTGTGTACGCTGATTTTCCGGCTCGCTGCGCCGGTGCGTGCAAGGCTGGCCAATGCCGTATTTCTCCACGTCACGATCTACTGCATTGCGGATCGCACTGTTCGGGGCGTTGCCCGCACTACTGCTGATTGCCGCTTTCGCCTATCTCGCTTTGGGGGCAGAACGGCTGGAACAGCATCGCGTTCTCATCCGCCAAAACAATGATATCGTTTTTGCAGCCGGAGCCATCGAAATCGCGATACAGGATGCCGAACGCGGCCAGCGCGGCTTCCTGCTCACAGACAACCCCGAATATCTCAAACCATATAATGTAGGTATCGCCCGAATAACCCGGGCCATAGGCAAGTTGGAGAGCCTCACCTCGGGCGAACTAGAACAGCAGCGGCGCATTCTGGAACTGCAGCAGTCCCTGAGTGTGAAAACCGATGAACTGGCGCGCACCTTGGATGTGCGCCGCACCCAAGGGCGCGAAGCGGCCATTTCAGTGGTGAATACCAATGTCGGCGAAGACGCGATGCGCCAGATTCTCCAACATATTGGGGAGATTATCCAAGCGGAAGAGACGGTTCGCGAAGCGCGCCTGGGTCAGGTAACCGACACCGAGCGGAAGATCACTCTCACCTCCCTGGTCGGAAGCGCTTTGGCGCTGCTTGTAATCGCACTGAGCGCCCTGGCGCTCTATCGCTCTTTTCTTCATGCAAGGAAATCAGAGGAAGCGCTTCAGTCGACGCTCGACTCTGTTCGCGTGGGTGTCAGTGCGTTCGATTCCAACCATCGCCTGATGGCTTGGAACCAGGCGTTTCCAACCGTGGCGCGTATTCCGCCGGGCAGCGTTCATGTCGGTCAGTCGTTGGAGAGCATCGAGCAGCTGAAAGCGGACGGCACGCTCGGGGAAGATTTAAAGGCGCTGGACCAACGCGCGCGGCGCGGCGAGAAGCCTTTGCTGGTCGAGCATCGCCGGTCCGATGGGTCGGTCATCGAGATCTTTCACAACCCGGCGCCAGACGGTGGCTTTGTCACGACCTTTGCCGATGTCACTGATCAGCGATTGTCGGAGGCCGTCCAGCGTCAGGCGCAAAAAATGGAGTCTCTGGGCCAGCTGACCGGCGGGATTGCTCATGATTTCAATAATTTATTGACTATTATTGTTGGCAATCTCGACCTGCTCAGACTCCGTTTTGTCAACGACACCAAGGCTGCGCGTCATGTCGAGATGGCCTTGATGGGAGCCGATCGCGGCGCGAAGCTGACGCACCAGCTTTTGGCCTTCGCCCGAAAACAGCCGCTTGAACCGCGTCCGGTCAATTTGGCGCAACTGTTACCGGATTTGACGGATATGCTCCGCCGAACTCTGGGAGAGTTGATCGAAATCGAAGTGATCGGCGCACCTGGGCTATGGAATGTTTCGATCGATCCACATCAGTTCGAAAGCGCTGTCCTTAATCTGACGATCAACGCGCGCGATGCAATGGCGGAGGGCGGCAAGCTGACGCTGGAAATGGCGAATGTCAGATTGGACGACACCTATGCCGCGCATCACGACGAGGTGAAGGCCGGCCAGTATGTGGTTTTCGGTGTAACCGATACCGGGGCTGGCATGGCGCCGGAAATTGTGGCGCGAGCGTTCGATCCGTTCTTCACGACCAAGGGAGACGGTGGTACCGGGCTCGGACTCAGCATGGTCTTCGGCTTCGTCAAGCAGTCCGGCGGGCATGTGAAGATTTATAGCGAGCCCGGACACGGAACCACGATTAAGCTTTATTTGCCAAGAACAAACGATGAAATATCAGAATCATACGATAGAGTTTTGACAGATGACATTACCGGGACGGAAACCGTCCTTGTGGTTGAGGACGAGGAACCGGTTCGCGTCACAGTTTCTGCATTGATCAGCGGCTTAGGCTATCGCGTCTTGGAAGCATCGAACGGCGCTTCGGCGCTGTCGATCCTTGAGAGTAATGAGCGCATCGACCTGCTTTTTACCGATGTTATCATGCCCGGACCGGTCAGCACCCGCTTACTGGCGCAGCGAGCGCGGGAACTGCGGCCAATGCTCAAAGTCCTGTTCACCTCGGGTTACACGGAAAATACCATCGTCCATAACGGTCGATTGGATATGGACGTCCAGCTTATCAGCAAGCCCTATGGCCGTGAGCAGCTCGCTTTGAAGCTTAGGAGCGTGCTGTCTCAGGCCTGAGGAATTACTGCCGCTTCTGGCCGCCGCAGAGCACCTCGGTTACCATTTCGGTATCCATATACTCTTTGAATTCAGTGATAAGGCCATCTCGCAATCGCATGAAGAAATGGTATTTATTGTTATAGGGCTTGCCCGAGACATGCGTCGCGAACGATTCCGCTTCGATCGCCACCCGGTCACCCTCGGCGGTCAGGTTATGGATGACGAAGCGAATGCCTTGCGGGAAAGCGCCCAGAACCGAACCGGCAAATTCCTTGGCCCGGGCCTTGTCCGACACACCTGAAATCAGCGTGTTTCCCATCGTGTAGATCTTCACGTCTTCGGCATAGGAGTCGATGATGGCGGCTATATCGCCATTCGACATAGACACGAAGAATTTACGGGCGATTTCTTTATTGCGTTCAATCTCGCTCATTTCGTTTTGTCCCAGATTTCGAGGAAAGTTACGGCTTGCTTCGCGCCCGGCGGGGTGAATTCGCCCTGGCAGGTCATGCGGGTCATATCTGCGTTGAAGTCGCACGCATCCTTCCCTGTGGTCCCGGTAGGCGCAGTCCAATGGTCGACATAGCCGGTCGCGCTATGGACGACCGCCATCATCTGGCCGTCGGTCATCTTGTAGTCCTTGCCGTCATAGGCGCCGTCGAAGGTCACATGCGTCGCGGGAGCATCGCCGATGATGAAATTGTCGGTATATTGAAGGGCTTTGCCATCGTCCTTCGTAACATTCATATGATGGTCGCGGATGGTCGGGAAACCTGGCGGATATTTGGATTGGGCGACATTCAAGGTCCAGGTGCCCTCATAGCCAGTCTTCGCCAGCGCGGCAGTGGACGACATTATGAGCAGGCCGACAATCGCGGCTGCTCCGATCTTCATATCCATCGGATAGTTCCTCCCATATTTAATTTGCCCGCAGACTAGCGGTAAATCACGGTAGGCTGAAGCGGAATCGCCTGTTATCGAAGGATAATCTGAGAGTTGGGGCTATTGGGGTGGGGCTTTGACCGCGGCATTTCCGGTCGTCGTCGGTGCCCACGGCCGCAAAGACGGGACCGGCGGGTATTTGGTCGATTGCTGGGTCAAATCGGAGTCGCGGATCGGCTCATTATCGGTGCGTACCGGGGGGATCACCGATTCTCTATCGCTACCGTCCGCATCGGGGCGCGTAGATGAGTCGCCGGGGGCACTGCTTTGTCCGGATGGATCGGCGCGAACTGTACCCGGCACGGTCGGTGCGGCCGGTCCCAGTTGCGCATAGCTTTGGGCGATCGTTAAGGCGCAGGCCGCGGCGACGATCGTCATCATCAGCTTCATGGCGTTCCTCCTGGGCCACGCGGATGCGGGCATCGGTCGTTCCATCTACTGATAACACCCCCGACGCTGTACCCGTTCCGCACAGCTTGGGCAGAGCAGACGATCAGGGCCTGCCGGGCCGGTCGCGCTTTTTCTTGACCAAGGGGCGATCGCCGCCGGCGCCCGGCTTCAGAAACAGTTTGGCCCTAGCTTCGGGCTTTGCGCGGGATTCAGACTTCGGCTTGAAGTCGGTTTTCGCTTTGAAGTCTGATTTAGCCTTGAAGTCGGTCTTTGGCTTGAAATCCGCCTTCGGCTTGAAATCGGATTTTGCCTTGAAGTCAGGTTTTGCCTGGTAATCGCTCTTGGGTTTGAAGTCTGCTTTGCCCTTGAAATCGCTCTTGCCCTTGTACTCGGATTTGGTCTTGAATTCCGGACTGGTCGCGGGACGTTCATCCCGCGGCTTCTTGTGAAAGGGGCGGGGCTTGTCATATTGCCGTGCCGGGGCGCTAACCAGCATTTCGTTGTCGGCTACTGGTGTCACATTCTCGTTCAGCGTCGCAAAGCGGATGTTCGGGTCCTTGGTATCGGGCTTGCGCGCCTCCGCGACGAAACGCTCAGCGGCGTGGCCGACGATTTCGAACTGTGTTTCGTTGTCCAGAATGCGGATCGCGCCGATCTCATTCTTGGTAATGCCGCCGCGGCGGCAAATCACCGGGATCATCCAACGTGGGTCCGCATTGGCGTTGCGACCGATATTCATGCGAAATACCACAGTGCCTTCGCGTCCCATCGGCTCTTCCTGGCGGCGCTCGGTTCTTTCAGGTCGCCTTTCCGTGCTGCGGTCACGGTAGGTGGAGGGGGCTTCGTCTGAACGCACCATACGGGGCGGCGTTGCGCTGGGCTCGGACAGTTCTTCCGGGGCCGGCAGACGGGCGCGGTGCATGCGAACCAGAGCGGCGGCCAGCTCTTCCGGCGTACGCTCGGCCAAAAGGGCCCGCGCCGCCGCCAAATCCTCTTCGGACGGCTCATCGGCCTGGGCGACTTCCTTTAGCAGCCGTTCCTGATCGCGCAGCCGAATCTTGTCGGCTGGCGGCGGCGGCGACCATTCGGCCCGTACATTGGCATTGGCGAACAGGCGCTCCGCACCGCGACGGCGGCTATGGGGTACCAGAAGCACGCAAATACCCTTACGGCCGGCGCGCCCCGTGCGACCGCTACGGTGCAGGAGGGCCTGGCTGTCGCGCGGTGCTTCGGCCTGGATGACAAGGCCGAGGTCTGGCAGGTCGAGGCCGCGCGCGGCCACGTCGGTGGCGACGCAGACTCTGGCGTGGCCGTCGCGCAGCGCCTGGAGGGCATGGGTGCGCTCGGCCTGGCTGAGCTCGCCTGACAGAGCGACGGCGGTGAAGCCGCGCTCCAACAGATTGCCATGCAGCCGGCGAACCGCTTCGCGGGTGGCGCAAAACACCAGCGCACCGGGCGATTCGAAATAGCGCAGAATATTG
Organism: Rhodospirillales bacterium; assembly: GCA_003165335.1. Classification (GTDB taxonomy): domain Bacteria; phylum Pseudomonadota; class Alphaproteobacteria; order BOG-932; family Roseiterribacteraceae; genus BOG-932. The sequence continues at coordinate 6,532 of PLTD01000092.1, forward strand.
ACAACGGCGCGCTCGACCTCATGCGGGGCGATAGTTACGGCGCGGTATTCAATATCGCCGTGCTGTTCCCCCTCTGCGGTCGCCGCGATGCGGACTGCGGCGCGCTGATAGCGCTTTGCCATGCCGATGATTTCGCGCGGCAGGGTCGCGGAGAAGAGCAGCGTGCGACGTTCGGCGGGCGTCGTGTCGAGAATGGCTTCGAGATCTTCGCGAAACCCCATGTCGAGCATCTCGTCGGCTTCATCCAGCACAACACAGCGCAGTTCGCTGGTCTTGAGGTTACCGCGTTCGACATGATCCTTCAGCCGCCCCGGTGTTCCGACCACGATATGGACCCCGTCAGCCAGGACGCGCGATTCACGACGCATATCCATGCCGCCGACGCAGGAGGCGATGCGTGCCCCCGTATGGGAATAGAGCCACTCCAACTCGCCATGAACCTGGAGCGCCAACTCGCGGGTTGGGGCGATGACCAGTGCGATCGGTGCGCGGGTGGGTTCCAGAGTCGTGCTTTCACCCAGCAGCGTCGGCGCCATTGCCAGCCCATAGCCGACTGTCTTGCCGGATCCGGTCTGTGCCGAGACCAACAAGTCTTTCTCCAGCGTATCGGGCTGAAGGACGGCGAGTTGGACCGGTGTGGGCTCCAGATAGCCGCGCTCATCGAGTGCGGCTTGGAGTGAAGGGTTGATGGTCGGAAAGGGCATTACAGGCCGATCGAGTGCGGTGAGAGAGGCGGCGATCGGGCCGCGGCCTTTCGGGGCGGGCAGACATCCAGGCGCTACTCTAGCGGAAAACCTCGCGGAACTCTAAACCGTGACCGCATAGCAGCATTACCGAGACATTCCCGACCTGCGCCGGGAAGCCCGTTCGTCCGAAAGAGACAAGAATGACCGCCTCCGCAATCCAGCGCTCGGAGCGCAGCCTGCGCACGTTGCCCGCGCCGCATCCCGGCATGGGATTCAAGCAGTTCGTCGCAATGATCGCGGCAATGATGGCGGTCAACGCGTTGGCCATCGACGGCATGTTGCCTGCACTGGAGGCGATCGGAAAGTCGCTTCATATCGCCACCGGCAATGAACGGCAGTGGATCGTTACTGCCTATATGCTGGGCTTCGGCGTCTCCCAACTTGCTTACGGCACGCTGGCCGACAGGTTCGGTCGAAAACCGGTGCTGCTGACCGGCCTGTGTCTTTATGTGCTGTTCAGCTTTCTGGCAGCGCTGTCTCAATCGTTCGAGATGCTGCTGGTCGCCCGTGTCTTGCAAGGCGTCGGTTCGGCCGGTTCGCGCGTTCTGGCCGTCTCCGTTGTGCGCGATTGCTATTCCGGACGGCGCATGGCGCGCGTTATGTCTTTGTCTTTTATCGTATTTCTGGCGGTCCCGATCATCGCGCCTTCCTTCGGGCAGATCATTATGCTGTTCGCGCCCTGGCCCTTCATTTTCGTCGGCTTCGGTCTATTTGCCGTCGGCGTCATCGTCTGGGTCTGGATCAAGCTGCCCGAGACGCTGCATGCCGACGATCGCCGCCCGATCTCGGTCGCCGGCATCGTCCAGGCCTTTACGATGGTTCTGACCAATCGGATATCGATCGGTTACACGATCGCCATGACAGTGCTGCTGGGCGGCCTGTTCGGCTTCATAAATTCAGCACAACAGGTGTTTTTCGACGTATTCCACGCGCAAAAACTGTTTACGACGATCTTTGCGATGATCGCATTGTCGATCGCTGCGGCGTCGCTCACCAACGCTCGTCTGGTGGAACGATTCGGCACGCGGATTCTTTCCCATGCAGCCTTGGTCGGCTATATCACCTGCGCCACGATCCACGCCCTGGTCGCCTATGGCGGCGGCGAATCGCTTTTTGTATTTGCGCCTTTCCTAGCGTTTCAATTCTTCTGTTTCGGACTGGTCGTGTCCAATTTCGGTGCGATGGCGATGGATCCGCTTGGTCATATGGCCGGCACAGCCTCGTCCGTGCAGGGATTCATTACAACGATCGGCGGTGCGCTCTGCGGCTTTTGGATCGGCCAGCACTTCGATGGGACGGTTATCCCGCTGACGTTGGGGTTCGCCGGCTTCGGTATCGGTGGTTTCCTGGTGGTTCTGGTCGTAGAGCGAGGACGGTTGTTCCGCCCCTCAGAGGCCGCCGCTTCGGGTGGCGCTGAGTTCGGGCACTAAGGTGCGAACATCGGCTGCAGTGATTGCAAAGACCGACTTGGTGTTTCCTGGGAACGTCAATGGTCTTCGGTCTGTTGGTGGGTCAGAGCGGATTGGCCGCCACAACTGAGGATCGCCAACATGAGAATCACTCTTTCGACCGCCCTTGCCGCGGCTGCACTGATAGCCATGCCAGTCGCTCTGACGGCCTGCGATCAGCAAAAAACCGAGACGAAAAAGGAGACCTCGACGACTACGGCAGAGCCTGCGGCCCCCCCGGCTGCTCCGGCGCCGGCCGCCGCTGCGCCTTCGACAACAGACAGCACGACGACTACGACAACGACCGACAAGAAAGATTAAAGCGGGCGTTCTTCCCCAAGGGCAAGGAATGCAAGCAACCTGGGACTTCAATGTCCCAGGTTGCTTTGTCGTGCCTGTCGCCTGCGATTTGCAGCGGTTTTTCGGGTGGCAGGCGACGCGGTGCGATGCGATGATCCGAAAGGAGAAAACTAGCCCGCCGCGATAAGGGCCTGTGGGATCGAACATCATGCGCATGCGCAATCTTGCTGTATCTTTTCTTTTTCTGGTCCCCTCAGCCTGCGTCGCGCCTCAAGCGGTCGTCTCGATGCAGGCCACGACTGTCGCCTCCTTTCCGGCGCAATCTTTGCCGGCGAATGTGCGGCCCGATCTCGGGCATCAATGGATTGCGGCCGATGGCAGTATCCGGTGGCCTGCGCAAGACGGTTTCGCGGCGCCGCCGACACTGGTGGTCCTGCCGCCAGGCATGATCATCGACAGATTCGGCAGCGACTATGGCCGTTTTTTCAGTCCAAAGGGCGCGTCTTACGGCGCGCGCCCTACCTTACAGCTGTGAAAAACTTGTCTATGTGACCTACCGCGTCGTATTGCCGGTGCTTGCCTGGACCGGCAGGGCGGCTGGCTGGTTCGATGCGCCGGGCGGCGCCACTCAATTCGAAACCGACGCGACGGCTTCCGTGTTGATCGCTGTCCATATCATCGAGCCGATCCCGCTTCCGGGTGCTCAACCCTGTAGCTGATTATTTCAGGCTGCTGCCCTTGGCATGCGGTTCCAGGCGTCAAGAGCGGCAATTTTGTAAGCCTCAGCAAGGGTCGGGTAATTGAAGGTGTTCTCGATGAAGTAGTCGAGCGTACCTTTCAAATTGATCACCGCCTGGCCGATATGGATTAACTCGGTCGCACCCTCTCCGACGATATGTACGCCCAGTAGTCGGCGGGTTTTGATCGAAAAGATCATTTTCAGCATGCCTTGCTCCAGCCCCATGATGTGGCCGCGCGAGGTTTCACGGAAACGGGCAATGCCGCACTCGTAGGGGATTTTGCGTTCCTGTACCTCCTGCTCGTTCATCCCAACGGTCGAGATCTCCGGCACGGCATAAATGCCATAGGGGAAATGCTCGGGCGCCGGCGGCATAGGAATATCGAAAGCGTGGCAGGCTGCCATCCGACCCTGCTCCATCGAGGTGGAGGCGAGACTGGGAAAGCCGATCACGTCGCCGCCCGCATAGATATGTGGCACTTCGGTCTGAAAGGTCTTCGGGTTGACTTTCAAGCGGCCGCGTTCATCCGGCGTCAGGCCGCATGTTTCCAGCCCCAGAGTCGCGGTGGCACCCATGCGGCCTCCTGCAAACAGCAGCATTTCGGAGCGAATCTGGCGGCCGCTTTCAAGAGTCGTAACGGGTGCGCCGTTCTGGAATGTTATGCCTGCCACCTTGGAACCTAAGCGGATCGTCATGCCGCGATCGCGAAGCTGATGGGTAAAGTCCTCGATCAACTCCCCGTCGATGAAATCGAGGAAGCTGGTTCTGGGTTCGATGAGCGTTACATTGACGTCCAATGCGCTGAAGATCGTTGCATATTCCACACCGATAACGCCGGCGCCGACGACAGCCAGGCTGCGCGGCAGGTGTCCGATCTCGATCAACTCGTCGCTGTCTAAAACGTTGGTGCCGTTAAAGGGGATGTCGGCCGGGCGATAGGGCTTGGTGCCGACCGCAACGAGGAAACGCGCGCCCTCGTGAACCTGTACTTCGCCGTTGTCACCGGTTACCTCGATATGGTGCGAGTCGACGAAGCGGGCTGTTCCGAACATGGTTTTTACCGCATTGCGGGCGAACTGATGTTCCAGAACGTCGACTTCGTGGTTCAAAGTCATCAAAAGCCGGCTCATCAGATCTTTGGCTTCGATGTCCTGCTTCACCCGATAGGCCCGGCCGTAAAAGCCGCGTTCTCGCCAGCCGGTCAGGTTGAGTACCGTTTCGCGCAAAGTCTTCGAAGGAATGGTGCCCGTATGGACTGAGACTCCGCCGACGCGGCGCCCCTTTTCGACGACCAACACGTTTTTGCCCAGCTTGGCCGCCTGAACTGCGCCGCGCTTTCCCGCAGGTCCGCTACCGATAACGATGAAATCGTAAGCAGCCATTGCGGTCCTCATATTGGAAGTTTGCGCTGCACAATACCTAAAATTCTGGCATTTTGGGACATAAATCTGGGACATCAACCCGCTAATAGGCGGTAATTCTTGCGCTTTGCGGTTGTCGAAAGCTTGGCCAAGTGCAAATAAAGAGAAATAAGCCACGCGCGTGAGGTAGGTTAGCGTGATCCGATCGAACTTCAGCCGTCTCGCTCTGGTTTCCAGCGACGATTCCGGCCTTCAGAATTTCACCGATACGCTGTGGCTCCGCTTGCGACAGGAGGCTGAACTTGCCTTAGCCAAAGCGCCCATGCTGGCGTCGCTGTTTGTCGACTCCATCCTTAACCAAACCGGTTTCGAAGCAGCGGTTTTTCATCGTGTTTCTTCACGTCTGAAGAACGATGTCGTGTCGTGCCAGCTTTTGATTGAAACTTTCAGGCGCGCTCTTGCCGCCGATCCCGAGATCGGCCAGGCCTTGCGTGCCGACATTGCCGCAGTGATCGAGCGCGACCCGGCTTGCGAGCGGTTCATCGAGCCGTTCTTGTATTTTAAGGGTTTCCACGCAATCCAGACCCATCGTTTGGCTCATTATCTTTGGAGCAACGGCGAACGGGATTTCGCGCTTTACCTGCAAAGCCGCTCGTCCGATATCTTTCAAACAGACATTCATCCAGCGTCGCGTTTTGGGCGGGGAATCTTTCTGGATCATGCTACGGGATTGGTGGTAGGCGAGACGACGGTGGTGGAAGACGACGTATCGCTTCTCCAAGGCGTTACCTTGGGCGGAACCGGCAAGGAAACCGCGGACCGTCATCCCAAAATCAGGAAAGGCGCCATGATCGGCGCCGGCGCAAAGATTCTGGGCAATATTGAGATCGGCCAGTATGCCCGGATTGCCGCCGGCTCTGTCGTGCTGCGGCCGGTTGAGGCGCATGCCACTGTGGCCGGGATTCCAGCCAAAGTCATCAAGACGGCGGAGTCATCGGATCACGCCCAGCGCATGGATCAAATTCTGACCGATTTGTCCTACGACACTTTTTCCTATTCGATCTGACAATAGGGGGCGTTCAAGTCGCCGGTTGTCGCCGGCCTTGGCGATTGCTACTTTATTTTTTAACATCGTGAATGACTTGCCGAATGGAAGACGCCGATCATGGGAACTGTGACCAGCTTTAATTTGGATGGGGAACTGGCGCCTGCAGGCGAGATTGCCGGGATGTTCGCCGACCTGTCGGCCAAGTTCTGGAACCAGCCCCATATCGCTGCCGACCTGATCGAACTTTGCCGTCTTGACCTGGCGGTCATGCATAGGGCGCCGGACGAGCAGGCTGAGCGGCATCCGGCCGCCAAAACATTGTCCCAGGCCAAAATCGACGCCGTGCTGGGCGAGCGCTGGCGCGGCAACAACCTGTTTTCCCCAGCAGAAAAGTCGCTGCTGGATTTCACCGAATATTACTACATGGACCCGCAATCAATCCCCGACGAAGTCGCCGCCGCCGTGGTCGGCCAGTTCGGGGAAAGCGGTCTGGTCTGTCTGGTAGAAGCCTTGGGCTTCATCGATAGCCGTATCCGTCTTGCTCTCGTCTATTCAACCCTGTCCGCCTGAAAGAGGAGGTTTCCATGGGTCTCATCGCGCGCGTTAGCGCCCCAAAGACACAAACCGGCAATGTCATTCGCGACAGTGCGATGGGGCTGGTGCCCGAAACGGTGGACGCTTTTGCCATACTCAACAAAACGGTCTGGAAGAGCGAGCATGTCCGGCCGGCTATGCTGGAAATGGTGCGGCTGCGCAATGCCCGCACCGTCAATTGCGTGTTCTGCAAGTCGGTCCGCTATGACATCGCCAAGGCTGACGGCCTGTCGGAAGAAAAGGTCGACGATATCGCCGACGGCTACGAGAACAGCAAACTGTCGGACCAGGAAAAGGCAGCCTTGGCTTTCACCGATGCCTATCTGTTCGATCCCAAGGGTGTAACGCCGGAACTCAAGGCACGTCTGAAGTCAATATTTACCGATGCACAGATCGCTACCCTGGCTGTGGCGCTGGGCACGTTCAACGCGTCATCGCGATGCGCCGTGTCGCTGGGCGGCATGCCGGAAAGTCTGCCCGTGATGGAGATTTCGGTCCCGCAATAACCTTGCGCTGCCGGGACGTTTAAAAAGATAAATCAAAACTGGGAGGTTATTTTGGGGCGTTTGGAAGGGAAAGTTGCCTTCGTCGCAGGGGCAAGCTCCGGCATCGGCCGGGCTACCGTCAAAAGATTCGCGGCGGAAGGTGCAACTGTCGTTTTCTGTGCCCGCCGGGCGGAACTCGTGGAGAGCCTGGCCCGGGAAATCAAAGCCGCAGGCGGAAAGGGTGAGGGCATCGTTCTCGATATCTCGGACCTGGATGCCTATACCGGCGCATTGGATCGTACTGCCAAGACCTACGGCAAGCTCGATATCTTCGTGCATAACGCGATGTACGGCAGCTTCAGGATGCTGGCCGACACCGATATCGAGGAATGGCGGGCCAATTTCCGGGTCAATGCCGACGCCGCCTTCGCGGCAACCATGGCATCGATCCGTATCATGAAGCCTCAAGGCGCTGGCTCGATCGTCAATATTGCAACGATTGCCGCGGTACGTTCGGTCCCTGGGCTCGGCGCTTATGCCGCGTCGAAGGCTGCTCTGATTTCGATGTCCGAAACCGCGGCGCTCGAGGCTGCCGCGGCCAACATCCGGGTCAATATCGTAATCCCGGGCGTGATCGATACGGAAAGCATGCGCGGGTCGTTCGGCAACGATCCCAACATCGCCGCCCATGCCGCGTCCCAGATTCCGATGGGGCGCTTTGGCACATCGGACGAACTGGCAAACGGCGTTCTGTTCCTGGCCTCAGACGAGGCATCCTACATCACGGGTCACAGCCTGCTGATCGACGGGGGAAAATTTGTGAAGCTGGGCTAGGCTTTATGACTTTCAGAGTGCGCGCGCCGGTGCTTTAGGCGTTGGCACGCGTGCTTTGGAAGCGCCGCTAATCTGCCGACCCCAAAGATGAATGCCGCCGGTCAATCCGGTTTCGTTCGATACGGTCTGAGCGTCGCCGACGACCTCAGGTGAAAGTTTGTGGGCGTTGCCGCCGCCGATATAGATCTGGTCGTAATAGAGCAGTGAGTGGAACATCGCGATCGATTTGCCAACGCGACGCCTCCATTTATGGACCCCGACCTCGTGCAGCGCGGCGTTGCCGACATAATCGTTAAATCGCTTCTTCTTGCTGATCATCCATTGGGCGAATTCCAAATGCGGCATCGGCTCGCCGTCGCGGAATAGCGCCGAACCCAGGCCCGTACCCAGTGTGATCACGAATTCGAGTCCTTTGCCCTTGATTGCGCCAAGGCCTTGCACCTCCGCGTCGTTCAGCACACGCGCCGGCTTGCCGAAATGATCTCCCAGTGCGTTTGCGAGCGGAAAGTTGTGCCATTCGTCGTTGCCGAAATGCGGAGCGGTGATGATGATCCCCTCACGAACGATCCCAGGAAATCCGGCGGAGATTCTGTCGAAACTGGCCAATGGTTTAACCAACTCGGCGATCGTTCTGAGGAATATCTGGGGAGTGAGGGGATAAGGCGTATCGACGCGCGCTCGATCGCCGATGATCTTACCGGTTTGGTCAAGGACAGCAGCTTTCAGTCCGGTTCCGCCTATGTCGATTGCCAAAGTTTGGATTTTGGTCATTTGGATCCTGAGGGTACCTACTCGTACATTGACGGGTCCATCTCGAAGACCGTCACCGGGTCGAGCAGCACTCCATTTTCCTCAACATAGCAGTCCCAAAGCTTCAGCAAAGTGGCGAGTTTCTCGGGGTAGACCTGCGCCATATCCTCAATTTCGCCTGGATCGCCCGACAGGTCATAAAGCTGCCATTTGCCCGGCCCGTAAGGAGCCGGCAGGTAAAGTGCCTTCCAGTCGCCCTGCCGTATGGCGCGGCGTCCGAACAACTCCCAGCCGGTTCCGGTTTCCCCATCGTGCACCCGGTCGGTTTCGTGGCTGAGATAGGGAACCAACGATTTGCCGCGCATGGGCACAATCTCACGGCCCTGATAGGACGTGCCGGGATGGGCGATGCCTGCCAATTCGAGCAGAGTTGGGGCCACATCCATGACGGTTGAGAAGGCGGTGCCGATTTCACCTTGGCGTGCGAATCCCGGCCAGCTCACGAACGATACTACACGGATGCCGCCTTCGGTCGTGAAGGCCTTGTGAAGTCGGGAAGGCGCGGTGGCGGCCTGCGCCCAGCGCGGACCATACCAGATGCAGCTGTCGGGTCGGCCGATGTTGTCGAGGCTGTTGTCATAATGCAGACGGATTTGCTCCGCGATATAAGCGCCGGACAAAGGCATGGCCTCGACGATCGCTCCTTCCGCGCCGTTGTCCGAAAGGAAGATGACGACGGTATTGTCCAACTCGCCCGTTCGCTCGAGATAATCGGTCACACGGCCAATATTCCAGTCCATCCGTTCGACCATCGCGGCATAGACTTCCATCGTGCGCGCCGAGACAGCCTGTTCTTCTGGCGTCATATCGGCCCATTCTTTTTCGGTTTCAGCGACGACCGGATGTGGCACGACATCGGGGCCACACAGGCCGAAACGTTTCAGCGCCGAAAGCCGAGCGTCGCGCAATAGATCGGGACCTCCATCATAGCGGCCACGGTACTTGGCGACGGCCTCGTCAGGCGCCTGGAGCGGCCAGTGCGGCGCCTGGTAGGGCAGGTAGGCGAAGAACGGGCGGCTTTCGTTCGATGAGCGCTCGCGAAAATATTGCAGCAGTTTGTCGGTGAAATAGTCGGATGAATAGAAGTCGTTCGGAACCTCGACGAATTCGTCATCCTCGGTATACAGAGTTTCGACGGTCGCGAAACGGCTGAAGAGTCCGCCCCCGTAGTGGCTTCCGCCGGCCGGCAAAAGGGCGAAGGATCGCTCAAAGCCGCGAGCCCAGGGCGAAGTCTCGATCGTATCGCCCAGGTGCCATTTACCCGACATCAACGTCAGATAGCCGCCATCGCGCAGCAACTCGGGCAGGGCGACGACGCGGTCGTTGAGATATCCCTCATAGCCCGGCGCGCCCTGAAAGCCTGGAATCGCAACCTCGAGCATTGTGCCGATGCCGGCAATATGATGGTCGGTGCCGGTCATCAGCATGGCGCGCGTGGGGGAGCAAGCCGGGGCCGAATGAAAATCGGTCAGGCGCAATCCGACATAGGCCAATGCATCGAGGTTGGGCGTGGCGATTTCGCCCCCGAACGCGCCGATATCGGAAAAGCCCAAATCGTCGGCTACAATCACCAGAAAGTTAGGTCGTTTCTCGCTCATATGTGTTCCAGAGTAGTCGACCTATCCCATAGCTTCCAGCCCGGCCTGAACCGGTGGTTCGGCGGGTTCGTGAACCGCTAGTATGCCCTGTTGCGCCAGTTCCTGCACGATTTCGGCGTGGCGTGTCTCATCCAGCGGGAACCCTACGATCAGCAGCGCGGACAAAGAATGACCGATGGCTGGGCCGATCGCGATGATCCATTGAAGGGACGAGAGAGCCGCGATGGAATTCGATGCCCCAGGTGCAAAACCGAACAGGCCGACAAGCGGAAGTGCGATGCCTACCGATAAAGCCATAGCTGCGTTTATCGTCACATTGAAGATCGAAAATAGCAGGCCGGAATGATCTTTACCTGTTTTAAGTCGTTCCTGGTCCGCGACATCCGACACGATCGAGCGCAGCATCAGATTGCCCGAACCCTGGCTTAGCCCCTGCGCGGCAGTTAGCCCGATCAGTGGCCAAAGCTGCCCCGGAGACAGCAATAGGAGGCATAGATTGATCGTTATCTGTGTCACCTCCCCGGCGACAAGCGCCCGATGCTTGCCGAGAGTGCGCGCTACGCGCATCCAGATGGGGGATGCTAGAACGCCGAACGCATATTGAACCAGCGGGATGATCAATGCGTCCTGAAGGGGCAACTTCATGTAATACAGCACGAACAAAGTAATCAGCGCGCCGCGGAACCCTTGGCCCAGCGATACGAAAAAATCCGAACCGATCACTCGCAACACCAACCTGTCAGTCGCCAGAAGTCGGAACGCGGCTCCGAAACTTAGATGTTTGCGCCCGACCGGAACGGGCTTTTCCTGGAAGAAAAACCATAGGATAGGAATGCCGACAACGAGTGCGGCGACATTGGCCCAGCCCATTCCGGCAATCTTGGTTGCCTGGTCTGCAAGTCCCGAGCGATCGGCGATCAGCGGCAGGGCCACCATCGTCACCAGACCCAGCGATGTAACGGTTTGCAAATATGTCTGGTTGCGGGTTCGCTCGTTGTAATCGGGCGACAGGCTTCCGGCCCAGGCGTAAAGCGGTGTCGATAGGGCCGACACGCCCAAATAGAGCGCGAGCAGTGCGATCGTCAGATAGGCGGCGCCGATATGTTCGGGCGGCATGAATAGGGCCACGACCGACGCAAGCAGCAAAATACCGCCGCCCACCGCCCAAGGCTTTCGCTGGCCGAAGCGCGTGCGGGTGCGGTCGGACAAGGTGCCGATTACCGGGTCGCTGAAAGCGTTCCATAGGCGACAGATCATAAAGATTGTGCCGATGAGACTAAGCCCAAGGCCGGAACGCTGGGCGTAAAATCCCGGCAAAAAGATCACAACGGCCGTCTGAGTTCCACCGATCGCCAGCCCCGCGATCGAAAATGCAATAAGCCGAAAGGCACTGAGGCGCGGGAAATCAAAGGCGGGTTGGGTCATGGTATCAGTGCTCAATAAGAAACGAAGGGATTGTGGCGGATTGCGCGGGCTCTGTCATCGCTCGAAACGCGATGTCATTTTAGGGAACAGTTCCGCTGTTATAGCAGAAATCTGATCGACGAAGAAATGATGCGAAGCACGTCGATCGTTCAGGAGATTGAGCTGGGTGTCGGTCGGAGGCCATGCGCTAAAGCGGCTGCTCCATTATAGCATTCTGGATCACAAGCCCTTATAATTGCTGTCATTATATGAAGGAACCCCATGTCGGATCACAGTGCTGGTCTTGTCGAGAGCGCATCGGGGACCGCATATTTCGTCACGACACGGACCGTTCGGTTGGCTGCGATTGCGCTAGGCCGTGCCGATCTGACGGCCGGTCGGCTGGTTGACCTCAAAGAGATCGACGATTGGATTGATTCGGTTGGGACGCCTGTCGAGAGAGAGTTGCCCTCAAAACACAGTGTTATAGTGTTATTACGGGCTGGTGGTCGACAGGTTAACCTCACCGCGCGGGCAGGCGACGATATTATTGAGATCGGACGGCGCCTCGCTTCAGCCGGGTTGGGAAAGCTTGCCCGTGCGGCACTCAAAGCGATTAGTCTCGCGATTAAGAACATTGCATTCACGCCGCTGGGCTCGCCGGTATCGCAGGACATCGGCCTGCGTGAGCGCGCCGTAACAGGATGCACGATCGTTTACGATGATCAGGCCGCCGAGGGAATCGGCCCCTGTGCCGGAGATGTCACGGTTCTCCATATATTTGGTAAGAGATAGATGAGTCTTCCTGAACGGGGTGGCAACCGCGGCCAATCAAATCGCTGTTATCAAGAGGGTGCGGAGTCCGTTCGATTCCACCACCCTCCACCCAGCGCTTGGAAAAGCGCCGCCGTGTCTGCATATCGGCTGGCTTGGGCCTGAACGCGGTTGATTACTGCCTGCTGATAGATCTGCTCGGCATTCAAAAGTCCGATATAGCCAATGCTTCCCAGCGTAAGTTGCTTACGAGCGATTGAGAAACTTTCCAGCGCCGCTTGCTCTGCCGCACTCTGCGCTTTCAGCGTGTCGGCATCATGTTGGAGCGCTCGCAATGCATCAGCGACATTTTGGAATGCCTGAATAACAGTGCTTTGGTATTGCGACGCCGCCTGATCGAACGCGGCGCGCGCTGCCAATGTTTTGTGATAGAGCGCGCCGCCTTCAAAGATAGGCTGGGTTAGGCTTCCAGATATTTGCCAGAATCCGTTACCTGATTGGAATAATTCGTTCGCCGAGATGGCAGTACTACCGATATTCCCAGTGAGGGATATCTGCGGCAGCATGTTGGCGATGGCCACGCCGACCTGCGCGGATGCTGCATGAAGTTGAGCTTCGGCTGACCTGATGTCCGGTCGTTGCTCAACCAGTTTGGCGGGAAGGCTAACCGGGAGTTCCTTAGGCAAAGTTAAACTTGCCAGATCAAACTCAGCGGCCGGTTCTTGGCTCGGGTAACGACCGATCAGAGCCGTCAGAAGATCCCGTTGAATTGCCAACTGTTTGCGAAGCGGAGGAAGCTGGGCTTGGGCTTGGGCGAGGACGGCCTTTTGCGCCGCCAAGTCTGCGCCGGCTATTTGGCCGAGGTCCAGCTGCTTTTGTACGATGCCTTGTGCTTCGGTCTCGACACGGATTATTTCTTCATTCGCGGCGATTTGGTCCCTAAGCGAAGCCTCTTGAACGACAGCTGCGACGAGATTTGATGTCAGGGTTAGATAAGTTGCCTCGACTTGGAATCGTTCGGCGTCGGCAACCGCTTGCAATGACTCTGCCTGCCTGCGATTTAGCCCCCAGATGTCGAGAAGATAAGAGATGCTGACCTGTGGAGTGAAGAGATTGAAATAGGGGACATAAGTCGCCAGCGTCGGGGACGGTTGGACGGCATTTTTGTAGCGGCTTGAGGTAAAGTTAGCGGCGATTTGTGGGAAATAGGCGCCTTCTTGCGCGTAGAAGTTTTCCTGCGCCTGTTTGAGTCCAGCCTGAGCGGTCTTTAGATCCGCATTATTCTTCAAAGCCTCATTGATCAGCGCATTAAGCGGTTCGGAATGAAATAGGGTCCACCATTGTCCAGGAATATCCAAATTCTGGACATAATGCTGGGTGTTTCCGCCTGTGACATCCGCTGTAGTCGACGTCTCCGCCGGGAGAGAAGCGTGAGTGTAGCCGTTTACCGCCGGAGCGGGCGGGCGGATGAAGTTTGGGCCAACCGAACAACCGGCCGCTATCAATGCTAAGATTGCCCAGGAATGCCGAATATAACGAGGGGGCATGGCGCGCCTAATCCTCAATTTCGAGTTCGGTGGTGACATCGAGCACTCTTCGACCCCGGCGCGAAAACATATCGATTAACACCGGCAGGACAGCGAGAATCAGGATGGGCGCGAGCAGTATGCCGCCGACGACAACCAGAGCCAGGGGCTTTTGCACCTGTGACCCGATGCCGGTCGATAGAGCAGCCGGTAAGAGACCGACGGCAGCTGCCACGCAGGTCATAGTGACCGGGCGCATTTGAACTTGGCACGTACGCCGTATTGCTTCGGCTCGTGTAAGCCCATCCGAGATCGAGCGGTTATAATAGGAAAGTACGATAATCCCATCCATCGCGGCGATTCCGAACAGGGCAATAAACCCGATTGCAGCTGAGATGCTGAACGGCGTTCCGGTGATGAACAGCGAGAAAATTCCGCCTATCAGCGCCATAGGCATGACGCTCGCGGCAAGCAACGCATCGGTCAGCGACGAAAAGCTGACATAGAGTAGCACGAAAATAAGGACCAGGCTGATGGGCACGACGATCTCTAGCCGTTGAAGAGCCTCTTGCAATTCACCGAACTCGCCGACCCATTCGAGCCTGTACCCGCCTGGCATTTTGACTTGCTCGGCGACCTTCTGTTTGCCTTCCAGAACCGCTCCGCCCAAGTCTCTTCCGCGAACGCTGAACTTGATGGGGATATAGCGCTCTTGCTGTTCGCGGTAGATAAACGAGGCGCCCGAGACAAGGCTGACATCGGCTACGTCAACCAAGGGAATCTGGACGATACCGTTTCCGTTGGGATTGGGCGCTCCGATCGTGATATTTGCGATCGCGTCCAGGCTTTTGCGATATTCGGGCGCCAGTCGAACGATAATCGGAAAATTGCGATCGCTACCCGATTCATAGAGGTTGCCGGCCGATTGGCCTCCAATCGCTGTCTGCACAGTCGTATTGATGTCGCCGGGGGCCAATCCGTAGCGACCGGCGCGGGCGCGGTCGATATCGATTTGGACCGTTGGCTGGCCCAGAGAACTCAGCACGGCCAGGTCGCTAACGCCCGGCACAGTCGCCAAGACCTTTTTTATCTTGTCGGCTGTGTCTTCCAGGGTTTTTAGGTCGTTACCGAAGAGCTTTACCGAGTTCTCGCCTTTGACGCCGGAAGCCGCTTCCTCGACATTGTCCTCGATGTTTTGGGAGAAGTTGAAATCGACGCCAGGGAATTGGGCGCCTAGCGCGTCGTTAACCTGCTGAGTCAGCTTCTCCTTGTCGACGCCGTGCGGCCAACTATCGAGTGCTTTCAGAGGTACGTAGAATTCTGCATTGAAAAAACCCGTTGCGTCGGTACCGTCGTCAGGACGGCCATTTTGCGAGATCACTGTGACCACCTCAGGGAAACCCTTGATGGTTCGTCGCATTTTATTCACATAGATATTGGCTTCCTCCAGCGATACCGACGTCGGCATCGTCGCGCGGATCCAAAAATTTCCTTCTTCAAGCTTTGGCAGAAACTCGAGCCCGAGAGACTGAACGGCGAAAATCGAAATGACGAACAACGAGAGCGCGCCACCTAGAGTCAGGATCCGGTTGGCGAGCGCAAATTCCAGGACTGGCTCATAGAGTCGACGCAGCCAGCGCACGATCAGCGTCTCGGTTTCTTCGACATTTTCGCGCAGAAGAAATGCACTGAGCGCTGGTGTGACGGTGAAGGTTGCGATCAGGCCGCCAGCGATCGCATAGGCATAGGTCTTTGCCATCGGCCCGAAAATATGTCCCTCAACCCCTGAAAGTGTGAAAAGCGGGAGAAACCCAGCGATGATAATGGCCGCCGAAAAGAGGATTGCCTGATTTACTTCAACAGCGGAGTTGGCGATATCGGCATAGACGCCCGAAAAATTAGTGTTTCCTCTATGCCGATGCAGAAAAGGTGAGCGCGCGAAGCGGTGGCTCGGGTGTTGTGCGAGATGGCGAATTATATTTTCGACCATGATTACTGTTGCATCGACGATCAGGCCAAAATCTATAGCGCCGACCGATAGAAGGTTTGCGGATTCTCCTCGCAGGGTCATGATCGTGATCGCAAAGAACAAGGCGAAGGGAATTGTCGTGGCGACGATCAGTGCACTGCGCAGATTGCCCAAGAAAACCCACTGAACCAAAAAGATCAGCACGATGCCGACAATCATGTTGTGCAGCACAGTATGAGTCGTAACGTTTATCAGTTGGGTGCGGTCGTAGATCGTCTCAATATGTACGCCGGGTGGCAGGATGTTGCTGCCGTTGATTTTAGCGACCTCGTCCTCCACCCCCTGGATCGTGGGCATGCTTTTTTCACCGCGATGCATCAGGACTATGCCCTGCACAATGTCGTCGGAATCATCCTGACCGGCGATGCCGAGCTGCGGCTGATGTCCTATACTGACCTTGGCAACATCGCTCAACAACACAGGCGTGCCGTTATGAGTGGCGAGAGTCGTGTTGCGAATATCATCCGTGGAATGGATTAGGCCGACCCCGCGGACGATTGCTGCTTGCGGACCGATATTGACCGTTTGTCCACCGACATTGACGTTGCTGTTGCCTAGAACCTGCAGAACATTGGGCAGCGTCAGGCCATAGGACATCAATTTCGGCAGATCGACTTCGATTTCGTAAGCTTTTGTCTTGCCGCCCCAACCGGTCACATCGATGACGCCTGGCACAGATTTGAAACGGCGTTCCAGGACCCAATCCTGGAGGGTTTTAAGGTCCATCGACGAATAGCCCGGCGGACCGACGACGCGGTAACGATAAATCTCGCCGATCGGACTTTCCGGTGAAAGTTGCGGCTGTGCTCCGTTGGGCAGTTGCGGCAGTTGAGACATCCGGTTGATGACCCATTGCTCGGCCTGGTCGTATGTAAAATCATACGTGAATTGGATCTTCACATCCGAAAGGCCAAACAATGAAATCGTACGGATCGCGGTGACGTGAGGAATCCCCGCCATCTGAATTTCAATCGGGATCGTGATGTAGCGCTCGATTTCTTCCGCAGATTGACCAGTACTCTGCGTAACGATCTCGACTAGCGGGGGGACGGGATCAGGATAGGCTTCGATATTTAGTTGCCTGAAGCTGATAATCCCGGCACCGAAAAGGAACACGAGCATCACCAGCACGAGTATTCGCTGTCTAAGCGCGAAGGCGACGATGGCGTTCATACTTTGGAGCCCTTGTCTTTTCGCTCAATCGCCCTGGGCGGCGCGGTCGATGAACAGAGTCCCAGCAGTGACGATCTTTTCGCCCGCCTTGACACCCTCAAGCACCTCAATCATCCCATTGAGAGCCCTGCCTCTTTTAATTTGGCGAAGTTCAAGAGTTCCGCTGTCTCTCGCCACCCAGACCCGAGCCGTGTCGCCCTCGTAGACGACAGCGGAGTCGGGCACGCCGGGCGCCGTGCTATCGGCGCTCGTAATAATGTGGAATGTCGCAAACATCTCCGGCTTAAGGGCCCCGTCGGGATTGTCGACTTCGGCACGCACCGATACGCGCCTCGTATTGTCGTCGACAGTCGAGCCCACATAGGTGAGGCGAGCTTTGAAAACCCGGTCCGGGTAGGCGAGGACGTGCACTTCAACAGGCTCACCGACATGAACCTGTGATGCATCGACCTCTCTGACGTTGGCGACAAGCCATACCGTCGACAAGTTCCCGATCGACAGCACCGGACTCGTCGCGCCGCCGGCCGCGCTATTGATATATTGGCCGACGCTGATCTGACGTTGAATAATCGTGCCGCCGATTGGTGCAGGAACTACGGCTTCCGGGTTCATTTTGACGCTATCGGGCGCAGTTTCGATCGCGGTGATTTCCTTGTCACTTTTGCCGAGAATCCGAAGTCTGTTGCGCACAGCCGCTAGGGCAATTTCGGCGGTTCGATAGGTACCTTCCGCATTCGCCAGATCGACCTGACTTTGCTGCCAATCCTTAAGCGCACCACCTTTGGCCTGGAATAGCTCGTGCTGCCGTTTTTCGTTGGTGCGCGCCAATTGAAGTTGCGCTTCGGTCGTCCGCGCATTGGCAGCCGCCGTGATGAGATCGTTCTGTCCCTGAACAAACTCGGATGCCTGAATGGCAAAGAGCGGTTGCCCTTGTTCGACAACGTCGCCTGCCTTGGCGATCAGTCGCGTGACCCGGCCCGAGTAGGGTGAGAAAACTGGCGTCGTCGTATCGTCATCGGTTGCGATTTTCCCATCGGTTATCTGTTCGGTATGAAAGATCACCGACGCTACGGGCAGTATCTTGAGAGCTGCCATCTGGTCGGAAGTCGGGCGGAAGGTGCCAGGTTCAGCGGCCGGGGGCTGTTCATCGTGCCCGCTCAGCAACGCTCGGGCAATGAGCACGATGGCGATGAGAGCGACCAAGCCTGAGACTAGCCAAGCCAAGAGGATTAGTTGTCGCTTGTATGGCAGCGACTGCGGGTTACGCCATTTTTCGGGAGGCAAGGATTCGTTCATGGGCCTGCCCTCAAAACTTTGCGTGTACGCGAAAGCCGAATACGGATACAGGACCCCGTTCGACATTATATCCGGGATTGTCGATATGTTGGTAATCGACCGACACGGAAATACCTTCGACTACGGAAGCGCTGTAATAAGTCTCGACGATCTTTTCTAAGCCGTAGCGTTTTAGCTGGCCGTCGCCGATCAATATCCCTAATCCCCCGGCTCTAAAGTAAGCGACGGCCGGATTGGAGAGACCGTTGACGACGCCAGCTAAACCCACAGTGTCGTCCGGGCGCCCCCAGCGGTCACCCTTCAATGAAAGGCCGCCGGAAATCGAGCGATTGATCTCGGTGAACTCATAAGCTTCTTTGCGGCCATCGTTAAGGCTTCCACGAATGAACAGCCCCAACCCTTCTGTCAGTTGCTGCTCTAAATTCAGTGCGATTCCTGGACGTGCCGCAAAATGCCTGGCGGTAGCGACGTCTGGTGCCAAGCCAGTCCCGGCAGCCTGACGCACCGCGTCCAGATAGTTTGCCATCCGGCCATGATTGTCGAAAAACAGAATCTTGAATTTGCCGGTCTGCCCGAATATTTCGTGCCGTTCTTCGGCTTCAGCTACCAGTTCGAACTGGTCAAAACCACGGTCCAGCCGTTTGCTGTTCGGCGACCGCGACAGATCGAAGATGCCGCCCCGCAAGGTCCACCAGGATTGCGTCCATTCGGCAGATGCCCCGTAGCTGTAACCCCAGGCGTCTGCTGCATAGTCGAAGGAACCGGCATCGACTATGGACCAATTCAGAAAGTCGTTCTTAGGATCGTGGGCATAGGAATTGTTGTCGAAAATATCGACAACTGAGAATTTGCCGAGTGTGACAATCAGATTGTCCGAAGTTTGGCTGCCACCGAGTTGGTTCGCATCTGGCGCGACTGCTTGCCTATCTCCGCCAAGATCTATGGTTTGGCGAAAAAACGCGCGCTGGAGGCGGATATAGGGTTCGGCTGCGCCAACCTTATAGGCTTCGGCACTTGGGAATCCTGCGACACCGACCGTATCGCTGAGACCGAAGCCCTGATCTATCTCGGGATTGGCATATATCTCGCCGCCCTGCCATAGCCTCAAACCCAAAAACAACGTCAGATCGACCGTTTCGTCTCCCCGGTTGCCGGGATCAAGGCTGTTCGGACCGCGGTAGGGCGATGTGAAGCTGGGATGATACTGAGTGACATTCGTGAATTGTCCATGGACGCTATATGTCTCTGCTTCGGGTACATCCGGGGAGGGTGTTTCAGCGGGTGTCCCTGCCGCTGGTAATGCTTGAGCTAACAGTTGCGGCGTTTCTTGGGCGAGGGCGCATCGGCCCTGAGAGATTAGAAGCGCTATAGCCGCAAATCCTATCAGCCGCTGCACACAGACAAGCTTGTCGCCCAAGATACGAGCGAGATCCAAGAAGCTCGTCATGGCACCTCCATGCAGCTAGTTAAGGTCGTTTGCATTGCAAAATGAGCCCGAGCGGGGCTAAGGCGAAAAGTGCTTGGTGGTAAAGTTAAGTTCCCAGAAGCGGGACAACTATTAACAAACGCCAATTCTTTTCATTTGATCCACGCAGGCGTATATACCCCCTAGTGGTATATTTCAAGGATAAAAGATGGGCGATTCAGTTGCAGAAAAGCGGAAGCTGCTAAACCGAGGACGCCGACTTCGTGGACAAGTGGACGCCTTGGAAAGGGCCATAGAGGCCGACGCAGGATGCGTTCAAGTGATGCAACTATTAGTTGCGATCCGCGGTGCCGTTAATGGCCTGATGGCTGAAGTCGTTAGAGATCACATTGAACTACATATGATCGATCCGGATCGGATTCCGACCGAGCGCGAAACGGAAGCCGCGGACGAGTTGGCGAGCGTCCTGCACAGTTACATTAAATAGTCATTTGCGGCGATCCTGGTCGGGTTTTGGTCTTAGCTATCAAGTTTCACGTCCAGATTTGAAGCCGTAAAATCCGGCTCGAGGACAAAAAAAAGGCCGCCACCCCGAAGGATGGCGGCCGAACTTTAGTCAGTACCGGCTCGCTTAATCGGCGAGCGGGTTCGGGCGAAGTTGGAAGGTGACCAACTTGCTGTTCTCGCCTTCGCCGCCTTCCTGATGCCAGAGCGTCGAACTGGAGTAGGTCGAGGTCATCTCACGACCCTTCCAGCCGGCTTTCTCGTCGTTGATCCGGAAGTCCATGCCGCGGGTATAAAAGCCCATCGGATAGGGAACGCGGAACGTCAACAGCTTGTCGGTACCGTCCTTCAGCGCCAGGACCGAGTCGGAATTGGTCGCCGGGAAGAAATGGGCGTCCTTGCCCAGCCCCATCACGTTGTCATAGTCGGCCCATTCCGAATAAGCGAAATCTGACGTCGCGCTGGTGCCGCCGACATGCGGGCTCGGCAGGTCATAGAAAGTCCAGCCTTCCGGGCACTGCTGGCCGGTTGCGGTCGGGCCGTTTGTGACCTTGCACTTGTTGCGGTCGAAGCGGCCGATCTGGCCAGANNACGCCGCGCGCGTTGAAGGCGGAATAGGTGCCGTCGGGCAGCTTCGGCGCCTCGTAATATTCCGTCTTGCAGGTCTCGGGCGGGTTCTTGCCAGGGATCATGTGGACGATGCCCGACGGGACATAGGGCACATAGCCAGCCGACCAGACGGTGCCGTCGGGAGCAGTCGACAAACCATAGAGGTAGGTGTTCAGCACAGTGTCCTTGGTGGGGTCCAGGGTCACTTTATTTGCCAATTTGGTCGGATCGGACGAGTTGCCGCCGCCTTCTTCACCTTTGACACCTGACATGTCGAAAGTCGGCTTGTTCCACTGGGTCCGGTCCTGGGTGATCTTGCCGTCGCCGTTGGTATCCAGCACCATCGGGCACCAGCCGGTTGCCTTCTTCGCGTCGTGGGTCTCGTCCCACACCTTGGTATTGATCCACGACACCACGCCGGTATCGCCGCTCATATACAGGATGCTTTCTTTGTCGAAGGTAAAGCCGGAATGGTTGCCGCCGGTGCACAGGCCGATGACGGTGACCTTCTTGGTTGCTGGGTCATAGACCGGGAGTGCCGACATTTTCTTATAAGGCAGCGGGTAGAGCTTCGACGACGGGGTCGACCCGTCCGAACACCAGGCCGCCGCATCGCCTTCGCGATAGATCGAGGGCATCCATACACGACCCTTGCCGTCGATTTCGTCCGCGTGCACGCCGGCGTCAGGATTATGCGCTGAGCCGTCCATGCCAGGGATGTCGATCGTGCTGGTCTTGTGCGTTACCGGGTCCAGCACTTCAAGAGTGCCGCCGAGCGTGCCCATGCCGTAGATCGGGCCGTTGGCATTGACGTTCGGGTTGCGACGGTCGCTTGAGGCTTGGTCATGGATGAAATGGCCCTGGCCCCAATCCTGGATGGTCAGAACGACGTTGCGCTCTTCGCCTTCCGGACGCTTCGGCGTGACTGCCGGCAATTCACCGGCGGCAATCCGGTCGGTCCAATCGGCATACATCTTCAGGCCGCGTTCTTTGCCGAAATGCGCCATGTTGTTCTGCATCTGGCCCGACAGATTTTTGCCGTTGTTACCGATCGCGACGTCGCCGTCGGCACGCGCCATCTGAATGCGCTGGCCCCAGGCTTCGACGCTGTTGCCGGGCGTGAGGATGGTGCGCGTAGTCTTGTCACCCAACTGGTGACAGAACATGCACTGCTCTTTCATGTTCTCAAGCCAATGCTGTTGGGTCACCATCGTCGGCGAAATGCCGTTGCCGGTTGCACCGGTGCCGGGGAATTCGCTCTCTGCCGGCGGATGGAGCATCGCATACCAATAGGCGGCCGGATAATATTCGGCTGCATCCTTGGCGCTCGGTGCGACTTTCGCGGTCAGATCGGTCTTGTTGCCGGGAGTGACATCGACTGGGTCGGAATCGACCAGGCCGTAGCCACGGACCCAAACTTTATATTTCGCCTTCGGCAGGTCGGGCAGGAGGTACTGACCCTTGTCGTCGGTTACCACGATCTTGATGAACCGGGTCGGCAGGTCTTTGGTTTCTGCGATGACCCAAACGCCGGCCTCAGGGCCTTTGGCGCTGGTAACGGTACCGGCGATGTCATCGCCATCAATCTTAATGGCATCGGCTGCTACGGCATAGCCGTGCGGCGCGACGGCGCCTGCCGCCATCAAAAACGTCGACGCAAACAGCGCCACGATCAGTTGCTTCTTCATCAATATCCTCCCCAGAGATTGTGACGACGTATATCCCGAAATTTCCCGCGAGGCTACACCCAGTTGCATCATCGCATTGCAACCTCTGAGCGGCCTCGTAACAACCCGTTTGGACGCATCGGTGCTGCTCTGCTTATGATAGCGCCCGATTCCGGCGCCATTTCTATTGAGCCCGGGTCAGTTCGGCAATGGCAATTCGTTTCGAGTGTGTCGAATGAGCAGAACATCGAATAAGCGGCCGGCAATCGGCCGAGACGGCCACCGCATGTTAGGACCGGGCGACGGCGCTTATGCCGAAGTCGGGCTGATAGACCCTGACGGCACGGGCAGGGCCTCTTACGAAATCCTGCCTGGCACAGCGGTTCGGCTGACACCGATCGTGCGGCGCCTGACCGCTTCCAATCCCGGCTTCATGACGGGGCCCGGCACCAACAGCTATTTGGTCGGTGATCCGGCCGGAGATATTGCAGTAATCGACCCTGGGCCGGCGCAGAGCGAACATATCGACAATATATTGGGGACACTGGGGCGCATTCGCTGGATTTTTGTTACGCACACCCATCCCGATCACTCGCCCGCAGCGTCATTGTTGAAAAAACGCACCGGCGCCACCTTGCTCGGACTTGTCCCGCCTCAGGGCGAGCATCAGGACCAGACATTTGTGCCTGACCGGGTGTTGGAGGACGGGGAGCGCATTGTCCTGCCTGGCTGCACGCTCAAGGCGATACACACGCCGGGTCATGCCTCAAATCATCTTTGCTATTTGCTTGAGGAAGAGCGGCTGCTGTTCACCGGCGACCATGTCATGCAGGGCTCTACGGTGGTGATCAATCCGCCGGACGGCCGGATGACGGCGTATATAGAATCATTGAAGCGTTTACAGGGAACGGCCATTGACTATTTTGCGCCCGGTCACGGCTTTTTGATCGGAGCGCCGGACGACATGATCGACCTGTTGGTCCGTCATCGCCTGGTCCGGGAATTCAAGTGCCTGAGCGCGGTGAAAAGCTTGGGTTCAGGGACGCTGGAGGCGCTGACGCCGGTCGTCTACGACGATGTTCCAGCATTCAAACATCGCTGGGCGGCGCGCTCGCTGTTGGCCCATTTGTTGAAGCTGCAAGAGGATGGCGCGATTGCCGAAAATGGGGGGCTTTGGAGCGCCTCGTGATGTCTACTTACGAGTGTCGCGCACTCGGCGAACGACTGCGGCTGGTGTCACGGGCTTTTCGGTCAATTCTTTAAGACGTGCTAGCCCGGCTTCGATTTGCCCTATCGGGCCGCTGAGCAGGTTCGCTTGATTGATGCCATCGTTGGCCAGGCCGCGATAGATGATATCGGTAATCGAATCCGCCGCGACATCCGGGGAGAAATTCCCTTCACCCCGTAAAAACGCGAAAGCGTAATGCTCAACGCCGCCATAGATCATCGCACGTATGACCGCGCCGGCTATGTCGCTGCGGAATTCTCCCGAAGCCTTGCCTTCGTCGATGATACCCATCGTCCGGTGCGTGTAATTGCGGTTCAACTCAAAGACCGCCGTGTCGCGGTACTCGCGGCCCGGGCGAATTTCATCGATTATCAGCTTGGTCATCTCCGGTTCTTCGTGGATCACGTTGAGATGACCCCAGATCATGAAGCGCAACCGATTCCAGGTGCCGGTGATCGATTCCAACCGGTGATCGTAATCCCAGATCAGCCCCGTATACCACTGCTCGACCGCCTTGATCAGCAGTTCGCGCTTGGTTGGGAAGTAATGAAAGACACTGCCCTCGACGACGCCTGCACGCTCGGCAATCTCGCTAACTAATGTGTCGCTATAGCCCTTTTCGCAGAATACCAGGCGCGCGTGTTTGAGAATATCTGCCGCGCGTTCTTCACGCGACAGGCGGCTACCTTCTTTGTGAGCGGATTTTTTATACATTCTGCGAAGGCGTCGACTATCTAAATTTCATCAGAAATACCCGAACACAAAAAGTTTTCCGTGTTGTCGCTGAATGGTTCCACGGTGGTCACCGTGTTCTTAGCAATAGGTGCAGCATGATACGGGCGCGGGTGTCAAGAAAAGTCGTGCCGGCAGTCAATTCGCCGGCAGACGCTGCTCGTGGTGGGATTTTTTGAAATCCCGCGCAGGAGTTTAAAAGATATAAAAGATTAGGCAGGAATTTTGAGTTTGACTTAATTAGATTACGAAACGGCGCTGTTTTGATTCAGCGGCATTAACAAAGAAGTCTGTCCAGATTGTCTTTCGAGGGGCGACCTCCTGACCTGGGTTCTCAACAGGTGACAAGCAAAAGGGGGCCGGCTTCCTGTCCAACCTCTGATGATTTGACTGATGCTCGGCGGGTGAGAGATCATCCACCGAGTTTTATTGATGGGCCTTTGTGGACAGCAAGAATCCCAGCCAGCTTCTGACTATTGCAGTCGGTCACCATCGGTCGGGCGATCTCACCGCGGCCGAAGCGATCTATCGCCGAATCTTGCGTGATGTGCCCACCCATGCCGATAGCCTGCATCTGTTGGGTCTCATCAACAATAAGCGCGGCCATCACCAATTAGCGATAGACTTGATCGAGCAGGCCATCGCTCAGCGGCCCGATTTTGCCGATTTCCATGCCAATTTGGCTGTCGTGCTGCACGAGGCTGGCCGTTTGGAGGCGGCTGAGGCCCGCAGCCGCCAAGCCATCAAGCTCAACCCCGGTTCAGCCAAGGCGCAATATGTATTAGGGGCGGTGCTCCAGAAAATGGGCGAGTTTGAACGGGCGCTGCAATGCTATCGCCAAGCTCTGGTCTTGAACCCGAACCATGTCAAAGGCCATTCGAATCTGGGAACCGTTCTGCAATCTTTGGGACAGATTGATTCAGCTGTTGCGGAATTCGAATGGGTCGCGGCGGCGCGCCCGAACCAAGCCACCGCTTATTACAATCTCGGCCTCGCCAAGCAGGAACAGGGAAGGCCGCAAGAAGCTATTGGCTGCTATCGCAAGGCGATTGCCATCAACCCGGATTTCGCAGACGCCCATTGGAACGAGGCTCTGCAGCATCTCGCGTTGGGTGGGTACGACACAGGATGGACCCAATATGAATGGCGCTGGCGAAGACAGGGTTATCCTGCGAAGCGTTTCGTTGAGCGAGCATGGGAAGGTGGCAACCTGACCGGCAGGACCATCCTTTTGACTGCCGAACAAGGCTATGGGGATACTTTCCAGCTCATCCGGTATGCGGCTCAAGTAAAAAAGCGTGCAGACACGGTGATCGTCGAATGCCAGCCCGGTCTCAAACAGGCGTTAGCTTTCACGCCCGGTATCGACCGTCTGGTCGAACAGGGCGAAAGCCTGCCGCAGTTCGACCGCCATGCAGCGATGCTGAGCTTACCGCGGCTGCTTGGGACCAGACCCGATACAATTCCCGCAGACATGCCTTATATCCGGCCCGATCCGATGCGGGTTGTCTTCTGGCGGGGCCGGATCAAGCGAGGGGCGGGGCTGAATGTCGGTCTCGTCTGGCGTGGCAATCCCAAGAACAGCGACGACCGGAAGCGCTCGATGAGAGCCGGACAACTCGCCGAACTGACAGGTAATCCAGGGATCAACTGGTTCAGTTTGCAGATAGACGCCACGCCCGAAGAGATCGAAGCGATATCGTCTCGGTCGCCTGTCCGCGACTGCGGTCCGCTTATTCCCGATTGGGCCGATACGGCAGCGTTGATTGCCAATTTGGATATTGTGATCACCGTCGACACCGCTGTCGCCCATTTGGCAGGCGCGATGGGTAAAGCCGTTTGGGTGTTGCTGTCGGCGGCGCCTCATTGGAGTTGGCTTCGCACGCGCGCCGACAGCCCCTGGTACCCGTCGGCCCGTCTCTTCCGGCAAAATAATATCGGCCAATGGGATGACGTTATCTGCCAGGTCAAACGTGAGCTCGAAATCCGAGCAGCTGGAGCCCTTTAGACGAATTTGCGTGTGGACTCATTGAGCGCGCCTTAATACTGTCCGCCACAGATATGCTTAGCAAATTCGCTATTTGGGTGGTCCGCTGAGCCTGAAAAATGGGAATCTTCGCGCCGAAAAGGTGCGTAAAAGGGGGAAATGATATGTCCAGCCGTTCAAAATGGATGATGGCAGCTCTTCTAGCGAGCGCCGTGGGGATGCCCGTGCTCGCGGCGAGCGGAGGCGACGACCTGAGGCAGCCGGCCGGCAAGGACTGGCCGGCCGTCGGCGGCGGCTGGGATAATTCGCGCTTCTCGACGCTGAAGCAGATCAATACGACCAATATCAAGCAGTTGGGCGGCGCCTGGGTCCATCAATTTGAAGGCGAGCATTCGCGCGCGTCCCCAGTCGTTGCCGACGGGCTGCTGTTCATCAACGCAGGCAATCATATCTATGCCTTTAACCCGGCAACCGGGGATGTGGTCTGGAGTGTTGCGCCGGAGGCAGCGACCTCCGGCATGTATAAGGGCGTCGCAGTGGGCAATGGCCTGGTGTATGTCGGCCTCAGCAACGCCCATATCGTCGCTCTGAAGGAAAAGACCGGCGAGCTTGTCTGGACAGGCGTTGTCGGTGACGAGCCCGCACTGAAGGGCCAGGCCATTCCGGCCGGTCCGACCTATGTCAACGGCCTGGTTATCAGCGGCATGGCCAACGGCGATTACGGATTGGACGGGCGCATTGTCGCGCTCGACGCCAAGACCGGAAAGCAGGTGTGGAAATTCAATACCATTCCGGCGCCGGGCGAGAAGGGCCACGAAACCTGGCCACAGGACAATGAAGAGTACAAGAAAGGCGGCGGCGGCGTCTGGGTAAATGGAGCGGTCGATCCTGCGCTGGGCCTCATTTATTTCGGCGTCGGCAATCCGGTTCCGCAATGGGGCGGCGAGCTGCGCGGCGGCGACAATCTCTATACAGACAGTGTGGTGGCGCTCGATATAAAGACCGGCAAGCCGCGCTGGCATTACCAAGTCGTCCATCACGATATTTGGGAGCAGGACCTAGGCACGCCCATGGTTCTCTACGATACCACCGGCGCCGACGGTAAGCCGCATAAGGCCATCGCCGCGATGCGGACTGACGGCATGCTGTTTTTGCTCGACCGTTCCACCGGCAAGCCGGTGTTTCCGGTCGAGGAACGTCCCGTTCCGCAGGACCCGCGCCTGAAAACCGCGCCGACTCAGCCGTTCTCGAAGGGTGCGGACCAGCTCGGACCTAAGTGCGAGCCGAAGGAACAGATTCCCGCCGGCTTCAAGCCGATGTGCGAGTTCGAGCCGATCAATTACGACACGCCGAACGCGATGTATCCGATCCTGACCACGCGGTCGGCGCCGATGTCCTATAATCCCTTGACCAAGATGTTCTATGCTGCCGGTTCGCCGGGCTGGCCGCTTTGGATCAAGCGCTACGAGGACCCGAAATTCTTCATCGCAACCAGCAGCGGTGCGGGCATCAAGACGCACGGCATCCTGGCCGCGGTGGATGCGAAGACCAACAAGATCGTCTGGGAAAAGCAGACGCCCTATGAGATTCAGAACAGCGGCGGGATGACCACGACGGCCGGCGATCTGGTTTTCCATGGCGAACCGGACGGAAACCTGCAGGCCTATGACGCCAAGACCGGAGACTTGCTGTGGCAGTTCCAGACCGGTGCGAATGCCGGCGGCGCCGTTGCGGTTTATGAGGTGAATGGTGAGGAATATGTCTCCATTCCCACCTCTACTGCTCTGTGGTCATTCAAGCTGGGCGGGACGGTTCAACCCCTGCCTGCGCCGACGCCGCCAAAAACTGAAACAGCGATGAGCGGCCGCGTGGTTTCGGTCGACCAAGTGACATTCGGTGGGGAGATCAGCGATACGGGTCTGGAGTTTGTCCGCAAGACGTTCGACGAGCATGCCGTGCTTCCGAACCGCATCAAGGTAACGGCCGGCTCCAAGGTTACCTGGACCAACCAAGGCAAGCTGCCGCACGACGCCACTGCTATGGATGGTTCGTGGACGACCGGCGATATCGCACCGGGCGCCGCCGGAACCTTCACCTTCGCCAAGGCCGGTACCTTCGAT
Source organism: Rhodospirillales bacterium (assembly GCA_003165335.1). Lineage (GTDB taxonomy): Bacteria > Pseudomonadota > Alphaproteobacteria > BOG-932 > Roseiterribacteraceae > BOG-932. Next base: position 34,971 of record PLTD01000092.1, read on the forward strand.
TACACCTCGAAGAGCGAGCCCTGGCTGCATGGGCAAATCATCGTCGAGGAAGCGCCGGCGCCTGCTGCGCCGCCTACGCCGGCCAAACCGTAACCGCGACTCCGCGGGGTAAGGCGCTGATGCGCCTTACCCCGCCATATACTCCGATAATGTACGGTGCATGTGGCGGATGCGCATTTCCTGGTAGGCCGATAGGGTGATCTTGCCGGTGCGGTTGGCGCGCAGTCCCTGCTGAACGCGGGGCATCATGTCTGCGTCCTGGTCGATGATCGGCCCGTAATAACTGAGTTCCTTCACGTCGGCGAAATGCTCATTCGGACCTAGGACGCGCGTCGCCTCGGGCGGCGGTCGGAAGCCGTCCCCGAAGGGCAGCAACAGCCAAACCTCGAATATCGACTTGTTGGGGTCATTACCGTCAGGTCTTGAGCGATAGGCGAGAGGCGAGCCGAAACCGCCGAAGACTATGAAATTCGGGAACAGACTATATTGAATGACGTCGAGGATTTCGCTGTCGCTCAGATGGCTGAGGTCGACTTCGAAATTATCGCCATAGAGCGCGCGCAGCCGAGCGACTATGCGCTGCCGCGGCGTCTCGCCCGCAGAAAGCGGTCCATCGGCGCACAGACCGAATTTGGCAGCCGCCGCCAGCGTGCGCTCGGGCGTCATCTTGTTGCCCAGATGCGGGCTGGGCACGCCCGACGGGTTGATCATCCGTGAGATGTGGCGCTTGCCCGACCACACGTCGTATTGCGAGTTCACGTCGCCGAAAAAGGGCAGGGATTCGGGATGCAGACCGATAACATGGAAAGTCTCTACAAAGGCCTCGACCGTGATCTTCCAGTTGCAGTCCAACTGCTTGACCACATGGGCGGCGGTGAAGCGTTTCTCCATCGGCCAGCGGGTGAAATGATCTGGCAGGCCTTCGAGGTAATCCTCGAGAGGGCCGGCCTTGGAGTCGAAATTCACGAAAACAAAGCCGCCCCAAACATCGAGCAACACCGGCGTCAGTGCGAAGGCACCGGGCACGGCATCGCCGAAATCCCAATCGCAGGTCAGTTGCTTCAATTCACCGTCTGCCGCCCAAGACAGTCCATGGAAGGCGCAGCGAATGCGGGGCGTATTGCCATTTCCGTCGCAAAGCCGCGTTCCGCGATGCGGACAGGAATTGACAAAGGCGCGTAAGGTACCGTCGCGTCCGCGAATGACGATCGCGGAATAGTCGGCAATGTCATAGACGGTGAAATCGCCTGGATTGGGGATTTCTTCCTCGCGGCATGCGACCTGCCAGCAGCGCAACCAGACAGTCTCGACTTCGCGCCGGTGGAAAGCCGGATCGGTATAGGCTTCGACACCGAATTCTGCGCCGTCTATCGCGGAGACATCTCCCTCGCCCATGAATGCGGGGGCCGGGTGCACATCGGAAGCCAAAATGTCCGCGGTCGATGGACCCGGACACCGAGCCCTGCGCCGATTGTCGTCAGGCATAAGAGTTTCCCCCGGAATTCAGTTCGTTAGCGCCAAGATTAGGCTTTCGGCGGGTGGCTGCCAATCGGATTGCCGGGGGTATGTTCGATTTCGTTCATAATGAGCTGTGCCAAATCGTTTGAATTGCGTACCGGCCATTCAAATAGTTCCAGGTGGGGGTCGACACCCCATACGCGTTAAAATAGTGCTT
>PLTD01000005.1 GCA_003165335.1 Rhodospirillales bacterium
TGGGCAGAGCATGTCCGCTCTGCCCAGGTATTTCAGACATCAACTTGTTCCGCTATTGCCAAGGCGTCATCGACTTCGATGCCGAGATACCGAACTGTGCTTTCGATCTTGGTATGCCCGAGTAAGAGCTGAACAGCTCTAAGGTTGCCGGTGCGTCGATAGATCAGGGTCGCTTTGGTACGGCGCAGGGAATGCGTCCCAAACAGCCTCGGGTCGAGACCAACGCTGCCGATCCACCCGGAGACGAGGCGGGCATACTGGCGAGTCGTCATGCTACGGGCAGGGCCGCGATGTCCGGTGAACAAGTACTCGCCGGGTCGTTTACCGGTGGCATTTAAATAGTCATCGACCGCCTGGCGGGTCTGCTCGCTCAATTCAAATCTGACAGGCCGCCCGGTTTTCTTTTGTCGGACCGTTGCGCGATCCGCCGTGTATCCGCCTGCGGCGACGTCCTCGACTCGGATGGCAACGACATCACAGCCACGAAGCTTGCTGTCGATTGCCAGATTGAACATGGCCAGGTCGCGAGCGCGGCCTTCGATCTGAAGCTTTGTCCGGATCGACCAGACGTGCTTAGGGCGGAGCGGGGGCTTTGCCCCGGTCAGCTTTCCCTTGTTCCATGGCACTCGCTTGGGCGCTGGGGCTGCATTCACTGGATGCTGCATCGTCATACTCCTCGGCTCGGTTACAGAGGCGAGAAGCATGGGCCACCATGTTAGGTTATGAAATCAGGTCCGATTTCAGGCGAAAGCGGACTTCGAGGTCGGCTTTGCGGCAAGTCCGGTGTAGCGATTGCCCCTCAACGGACATTCGGTCGGCATCCGCCGAGTTCAGGAAAGGTTCACGGTTGCCGGACTGTTCCTTGCGCCGAGGCGGTAGTGGCCTGTTTCCGACCTCAGTGGCTTAATTTGAAAACACCAGTTGCCGCACTTTGGAGGTACGGTCGGCCTCGTTCATCGTCCCCGGTTTGGAAAATCGCAGTGGCCTAATTTGATTTTCGGGGATTGCCCGCGCCGTGCCCTAGTAGAATTTGCCGTGCGACTGCACACACATATCCGTCACTGCAACAGCTTGGCTGGTTAGCATTATTATCCGGTGTGGGTTACCTGGCACCGGCACGTTCTGCCCATATTTAACAACGACCGTGTTGAAGCACCATCGACGCAAAGCATCACCCCCGGCGGGCGCAGGACCACGATCTTTCGCCTCGGCCAGGTTGGCTGAAAAAAGAATGACACAGCAAACCAGCAATCGTTGCATCTCAACCCCACTCTATTCGACCCAAAGTGTCACAGCATCACAGGTTGCGTCAATAAACTCACGCACCCTCACCCAACGTTGCTGCTGATCCGGCAATGTCGCTGATTGGGCATCGAACGGACACGGACCGCGGTGTGTAGAATTGACGGTGACCTGCCGTCAGCTACATCACACCACGGGACAACATCCATAGATGCGCCGTGCCATCCCTGAGCCTGTCGATAGCCCGGTGAGCGGCGATGCAGTCGATCTCGGCACGCGTCACGCCGATGTCCATCAGTTCCCTGTCGCTCAGGTCGTACAAGCTGGCTCGCGCCCCCCGGCGTTGGCGCCATTCCTGAAACGCACGCCAATATCCCCCAAGCGAGCGCATGACGCTCCGCGTCGATGCGGCCGGTGGTCCGGCAGCCTCCTTTTCCGACAAGGCGTCTCTCAGCGCTGCGACGGAGGCATCGGGGCGCGTCGCTGCCAAAGCTTCGCCCGTCGCGTCTTGCACCAACGCGGTGGAGAGGTCGACGCCGGGCCTTGCGGCTTCGCGCCCGGTCCCGGATGTGAGGTTGGTCTGTTGGGGTGGCATCGGATGCTCCTGCTGTTGCGCCGGCAGGGAGCGTGGCCAAACAAAAGGCCCCGTCCGATGCCGGCGGGGCCTGGTGAAAAGATCGCGTCTTGGAATTCCTAGCGCACGACTCCCTCCACGGCCCGGCAGACGCGGGTCATGTGTTTACGATTGGCGGTGCGCACGAATCTAGTCATCCGGCATGGATACCACGGACATCGCGCAAAATCAAGGGATGTGCCGGCGTTGCTCGCATCCGCGAGGCGAGCGAGGCAGTTGCTGCGGGCGTTCTTGATGGCTTTCGGCATCTTGGAGTCCGACTCAAAAGTAGTGCAGTAAAACCGGACGGCACCAACCAGCTCGTCATGCCNNCAAGCCCGGCCATGACGGAAAATGACTCATTTTCAATACGTTAGGAAAGGCCTGAAAATGCTGGTCGCATTTTCGGTCAGGCTCTTGGGAGGGAATGGAACGTCCGGCAGGTCGGGAATTGGGCACGAACCGGACCAGCCGGTGCGACAGGTCGCAAATGTTTGCCGCACTCGCGCAGGGCCCGCCGCTACCTGACTTTCTTCATCATGAGGTACTTGTCGTATGTCGAGTCGCCGATGCGAACAGCGCCGGGATCGGTACCATAGATTTCAAACCCGTTGCGTTTGTAGGTCCTGATCGCATCGGTTGCAGTTATCAGCACGTCAAGATGCACCTGTTCGACTTGCTCCGCGGCCAGCGCAAGAAGCTCCTTGATCAGCCTGTCTCCAACGCCTTTACCTCGACTGGCTTCCCGCACGTACACAGCATAAATGCGGCCCCTGTGTTGTGCTCTCCTATCTGACAGGACATGAAAGCCCGCTATCCCGACCAGGTTCTGGCATGCGAATGCGCCCATGATGGTGCCGCTTAGCCACTGGCGATAAGCCACTGCCGCGGCGTCACCGCCCTGGTCTTCTTCGGCGGAGTAGAACGATTGGGGAAACTTCTGTAAGGCCTCCCCGCGGATTTCGCGAAAAACATCCAGGTCATCGACAGTCAATCGTCGAAATTCGACGCCCGCGGGGGCGATGGAATCTGGTGACGTCATGATGGCCGCTCTTCCATTTCAGGCTCATGGCTCATGGACAGGTTAACCGCCGCGGTAACAATTCCACTTTTAGCACATTTGGGAAATGCCGTAGTGATCGACCCTTGTCGGTTTGTTGGGGGCACAGCGGACCAGAAAGGAAAGGTTCGATGGCCGTCACGTCGGATTCCGGAGCACCGCGGATTTAAGGTTCCCCAACGTAGCGCGGTTTATCGCCTGCGCGCGGATTGCGGGAACACCGGCTGGATTGTGACGCACTGCTGACGCGTTCCAGCCCCGCAGGTTGACGCATGTCACGATGTAGTGCTTGTAACTCCGGAATAGAGACAACCGCGGCTTCCGAAGAAAGCATCAATGCAGTCCAGCGCCGCCTCTCCGCTGCTCGACCTCGTCTACGAAGCGGCGGCGATGCCGGATTTGTGGCCCGCGGTGCTCGACAGGATGGCCGGCATTGCCGGCGGCGCGGGCACTTTCCTGATTACCGCCGATCCCCGCACCATCAGGTGGACGTCCTCTGAATCGCTCAGGGAATTGGGCCTCGATATTCTCGAGGGCCATTGGCACGAGCGAAATACCCGAATGGAACGGCTCTTGCTGCACAGGCATTCCGGTTTCATGCGCGATGTCGACATGTGGACGTCGGATGAAATGGACAATGATCCCAGTTTCAGGGATTTGTTGCGGCCCAGGGGCTTTGGGTGGTGCGGCGGCTTTCTCGTTCAGGTGCCGAGCGATGACATGCTTCTATTCAGCATCGAGCGTCGTTTTGTCGATGGTCCGATTGAAAGTCAGGCGGTCATCGAACTGAACAATCTTCGTCCCCATCTCGCGCGCGCCGCCATGATGTCCGCCCGACTTCGGCTGGAACGCGCCAAGGGCATGGCGGAATCGCTGACGACGATGGGACTTCCGTCGGCGGTTTTGCTGGGCGACGGCAAGGTCATTTCCACCAACGCATCGTTTGACCGGATCGGACCCCAGATCCTGTCGACAGCCTTCGGCGGCGTCGCTCTGGCCAACGCGGAAGCCAATGCGCTGCTCAAAAGCGCGATCGAGGGCTTGAGTGCGGCGGCATTCCAGATCGGGGCGAAGTCAATCGCCGTACCCGCGGATGAGCGAGCGCCGGCTCTCATCGTTCATCTCATTCCGGTGCGGCGTTCGGCGCATGATGTGTTCGGTCCTGCCATGGGTATTCTGGTGGTCACCCCGCTGGGCTCGTCGCAGACTCTCGCTGCTGACCTGTTGAATGGTCTTTTCGACCTGTCTCCAGCCGAAACGCGCGCGGCACAAGGGCTGCTTGCGGGGAAGAGCATCAACGATCTGGCGGCCGAGTTGGGTCTGTCGCGCGAGACGATCAGGAATCAGGTGAAGGCCGTTCTCGTCAAGACGGGAACATCGCGACAGGCCGATCTGCTGGCGCTGTTGAGCAACGTCAACACGCCGGACTGGCACGCGAAACCATAGACCATTTCCAGCAAGTGGCCATCGTCCAGGCATCCCGGCCAATCGGCTCTCGAGCCGCCCTGCCCTCAACCAGGCCTCACGCCATGATATTGAGCAGCGACTTGGTCATGTTGTCGTCGGCCTTCATGACCTTCGCATTGGCGGCGAAGCTGTAGCTTGCGATCATCTGGCCGACCAACTCCTGGGAGAGGTCGACATTGGGCGCGGCAACGAGGCCGTCCTGGTTGGCGAACGAAGCCTGCGGATCGTAGACCGCTATCGTCGACGGCTTGGCCGTCGTGACGGTCGTCTGGGTGCCTCCGCCGGCGCTCGCGGTCTGGACCAGTTCGAGCGGCGCATAGGCCTGTGGCGCCCCGGCCGGCAGCGAGCCATCGGCGTTGGGAAGCGCGCCCGTGCTCATGACATTGGCGACGTTCGAGGCGGAGACCTCGAGGCGGCGGGCCGCCGCATTCATGCCGGACAATGCGATCGTCGAGATGCTGCTCATCAGGGGCTCTTGGGACAGTTCTTGGGACAGTTCTTGGGACAGTTCTTGGGACAGTTCTTGGGACGGAATGTCCGGCCCTCAATTTATGTGCACGCGCCATAACCAAGCTTCAATGTCGGCGGCCGAATTCCGGCGGTGGGGACAACGGGTCGTTTACCATCCGGCGGGGCCGCCCTGCGGCCCGGTCGCAGTCGACCGCCGACGGCGCCAGGCCGAGCCGTCGCCCGCATAAGCGTCAATTGCTGACTTCGAAATGAGCGCTGAACGCGCGCGGCGTTTTTCCTGATATGTTGCTATTCAGGTACAGCCGAAACTTGCGCGGCTGGGTAGTGTCTGGATTATTGCTTTTTGATTTCAATACTCGCTTTTCGAAAAGGCCGATCGGTTGAAACATTCAGTGCTTTCCTTGCAATTTCCCGATCCTCGTTCAGCCCCTCCCGAAAATCCGGCAACGACCAAANNGCCGGCCCGGGAATTGGCGCACGACCGGCGCATGCGGATGCGGTCCAATATATGAAGATCTGCAGCCTGATCGGAACCGGCTACGCCTACATTCCCGGCACCGATACCTGCCAGAATCTCAACGAGATCGCCGACAACCAGTACGCCGCCGGGCGGGCTTCCTCGCAGGCATTCGCGGGCATCGCGATGTCCAGCGCGATAGTGACGCCCTTCATTCCGGACAATGCCCGGCTCGCGATATCCGTGCATTGGGCGACCTTCAACGGGAAAAATGCCGTCGGTATTGCCGGCGCGATCCGTCTGAACAACAGCAACTGGGCGCTGACCGCCGGCATCGCCGGCGCCACGGACAGCGGCTCTGTCGTCCTGTCGACGTTCCAGGCGACGCCGTCGGGCCCTTATTCGCCGGTGCGCTCCTGGTCCAGCACGGACCTGATGGCCTCGTTGGGAGCAAGCTATTCATGGTGAGGATCATGACCAGACTTTTCGGCGCCGCCGCGCGCGCTCGTGGCAACATCCAGCAACCGGAGACATTCGGCATGAGGAATACCAAAATGTTGAATCTTCGCGGTCGTCGCGTGCGAACCATTATTGCCGCGCTGGCGCTGTTCGGCGGGCTTGCGATTTCCGATCGGGGTGCTGTGGCCGCGCCGGTCGAATATGTGAAAATCTGCAACC
>PLTD01000006.1 GCA_003165335.1 Rhodospirillales bacterium
CGGGGCCGTGACGGCGCTACGCTAGCCACCCCTCAGCCGAGAGTGCGTCGCGAGTTGCCGCGTAGACCTCCGCTTGCCTGGCACCGAACCGAGCGTGAACGAGATCATGCGTAACGGCTTCCCAATGCGGCGACCGGCGATGCGGGATGTCAACCTGCAGCAAAATAAAAGTACCGATGTCGTCAGATGTCCTGAGCAAACATGCGCCCTTAAGCGCGCTCGAGTTCACCTGAATCGGTTCAAGAACGAATTTACTCATCGGATTCCCGCCAGGGGTGATAATGCTTGCCGTTAAAATATAAAGCCATCCTAAACGCAAAGGCCGCCGGCGTGAACCGGCGGGCTGCTTCCGCTCGTTAATCAGGCGGCCCGCTTGGTCCATCATCTTCGCGAGCGCCGCGGAGACGATGCGGAAAATCAACAGGCAAAAGAGCGTCATGCCAGACCGGCGGGATCTCCAACAATAGGATCGTCATTGTTCGAGGTGCCCTGAAATGATTTCCGGGTTCAACGCCGGGACGCATTGAACAATGTTGGCCGTCCAGAATTGAATTTTAGCCCTTTTGTTCGCTCTGGGCGAGCGGCTATCATGGAAGCCCGAATCGGGCCGATTTCAGTTGAAGGTGAAAATGAGCGAGACATTTGATCGGAAGGCAACCACTCCCGCTGAGCGCGAAGCTCGCAAAGCGTTCAGACAGATCGAAGCCGAGAAGGCCATGACCGATCATGAGCGGCAGCAGAAAGCCTTCCACGAGAATCGGGAGAGGCTGAAAGTTGAACGGCTGGCACGAGAGGCCGAGGCGAAGGGCACATAAAGCAACGCCCCGGGCTTGCAGCAAAGACGATTGAGAGGATCGATCCAGCCGCACCACCGGAAGGACGCACCCAACATCGGCGCATCTCACGAAGCTCCATCTGAATTCCGCGAAGACCGCGTCGATCTGCCATAGGGAAAAAATGAGCGCCGTTTTTATCGAACCCACCCGCGATCTCTGCGCCGATTTGGACAGTTTTATTCAGCTCGCCAAAGAAGGTCGTGTGCCGATTCGGGCGCTCTCTCTGCTCGAACGCGCCCGCACAGACTTGCAGACCTACCTTGAAGAGATCGAGCGAGCCGAGCGTTCATCGCTCCTCGAACAGCGATGAAGGCAAAAGGGGTAAGAAGTGTGACGGGTAAAAGAAAATCACTCGCAGTTCTCGCTTTTGAGGCAAAACATCGCGACCGTCCACGTGCAGTCGCCAGATATTTGAATGACGCCTTGTCGACCAACGATCCGGCCCTGATTACAAAGGCGATTGGTAGGATGATGCGCGCGCACGGCGTGGCAAGGCTTGCCGAGAAGGCTGGGATGCGCCGCGATAGTCTCTACAGATCATTTGGAGGGGAATTTATACCGCCATTTGACAGGGTAATAAATATCCTTCAGGCGCTCGACATACAGTTGATTGCGAAGCCGGCAATTGGGTTCGGGCGGGATGGGCTGAAGGCGAAGAAGTGACCTGAGGAGGGCGCACTGCATCGCCTGGGACGCATCATTTATACGTTGATGATCTGCGCAGCTTTGATTTATCTGGCGCTGATTTTGAGCCGTTGGTTATAATACGGGCATTGGGCCACCGGCCTTTCGAGATGAGGCAGAAGGCGGAGGAAAAATAGATGGACCTGTTTTTGTCCATCGAGTGGCCCTACTGGCTGATGATCGCCGGGGCTGGTCTGATAGCGATTGGCTTCTTTGGCATTGCTTCGACCAGGAGCAAGGAGAAGGTGGAAAATTCAGACCTGCCTGCTGCAACAATTACCCAGATGCCGCCGCTGCCGAGGTTGCTGGATTCTTCGAGTCGCAGTGACAAGCCATGACGAAACCCCAGAAAGCGATCGTGACTGATATTAACCTTCAATTTGGGGAATCCGATGGGGGCGCCTTTGGGGCCTTCGTGATGGCGTTGATCGGGCTCACCCTCCTTGATTGGTTTATGCAATAATCCACGGCACTCGCCGATGCCGCTGCGCGGAGGCCGCGCCTGTGCGGGATCTCGTCTGGGCCGGCACATCTGGCCCGCCGCAATGGAAGCGCCTCCATGCCGTCCCCACGCCGAATGGAATTGCCGCAAGATCCGGCTCGGAAGACAGCGCTGAAACGCAATCTGACGCATGGGCCTCAGATAGGCCCGCTGGCCGATGGTGTTCGGCCGAGCGACATCGAATCCCGCTTCACCTGCCAGGCCTACGGCACAAAAGGGCGCGGACATCCGGCCGGATTGGAGGTCGGTCGAGGAATACCTCTAACCCGACCTACCGCCCACCGTCGCCGATGGAAAGTCTCCTTTAAAGGTGACACGCCACCCAGTGCGTAACGAGATTTTCAGCTTGGAGGCATGCATGACAAGCGCAGCTTTTGTTCGACCCAGTTCTGCGGCTATATTTGAAGCGCTCATCCTGCCTGCCAAACTTCTAATCTTCGCGTTTTCCTCTTCCGTCAAAGGGTTTCGCTTCATTGCGCGACCTCCTTCTAAAAATGCCCTTATGCAATCCGAGCAAAATGCAGAAGTTCCAGGGGCGGATTTATGGCGCCAGGCTCGCCGAACTCATTCGAGCGGAAGGGGTCTGGCTGATGCATTCCGCAACGTTTAACAGCCTATCCTTTTCATCAAGAAGCTTGCACGACGCAACGAGCAGTTGCTTTTTAATATCCGCTAGCTCCTGCAACGCGCTTTCCCAAAATTTTGGATTGAGAGAAACTCGCGCTTGCGCCTCGATATGTTTGATTTTCGTTTCAATTTGAGCTTTTTCGAAATTAATTGCGGCAAGCGCGCGAGCGTACAGGTCAAGTGCCTGTTGAATTTGCGAGTGATCGGCGGGCTCCGCGAGGGCGCGCTTAAATCGGATCACTTGGCCCATAGTCGATGCCCCGATACGGCCTGTCAGTCAAATTTCTCAATACCGGCGCAGCATGATAACATAACCTTAAGATATTCTTTGTCCGTCAGCCGACTAAAAAGCTCAAAATACGCCACCCATGTCGCGCGCCTGCCTCGCCGGCTGATTTGGCCGGCCGCGTTGGCCGCCCGGGCCTCAGGGCGCCGCCGGCTCGGACGATAACTGCCCAGACCGCTGCCCAGCAGTCAGGCAACGCGCTAGTCGGCGGTGGAGATTAGGCTAGGCTGCACGGCGAGACTAAGCACTGCCGGCGTCGCAGGATCGTGGTCCGGTAGCTTCGCCGCAAGTGTTGGGTCGACATATTGCTTGACGCCATACTGATCGATGACGAACAGGGGGCGGTAGTTCCGCACATAGGCGTCCTCGACCATCGCCATACGGCGATTATCCAAAGTCAACCATTGTCCTTCAAGCCGCGCCATGGCGACGGCGTGGTCTTCACCGTGGAAAATATCGCGCATCACCACGATTTTGATGTCGTCGGGCGAAATACCGGTCATATGCAAGGCCGCGAATTTGGCGATAGCGTAGTCTTCACAATCTCCGGCGCCGTTCGCGAATGTCACCAGCGGCGAACTCCAAACGTCGAGCTCGCCGTACTGGGCCATATCGCTCATTGATCGGATTGCGAGGTTGATAGCGCGGTTGATCTCGCCAAGGCGGGCGCGTCCCTCACGGGCTCTTGCACCGTCGACGATAGCGAGCAATCGAAGGGCTGCCGGAGATACGCAGCGATCACGGTCGCCGTCGCAGAGCGCCAGTTGCACCCTTTCATCATCGAGCTTGCGCTCGACTCCGAGCCATTTGTCCCGGATCCCGCCCGTGTAAACGGCCGACGCGAGAAGCCCAAACGGCTCCGCTGAATTCCGGATCAGATACGACGCGCTGGGCGTCACCAGCGATGCGGCAGCAAGGTTTGCCGCCGGCCCAAACCAGATCATGCCCCAAGCCAAAACAAGAGCACGCCATGCATGCGAGTGACCGAAATTCATCTGACGCCCCTATCGTTGTCCGGGCATCGGCGAGGCTGTCAGCCAGCTCGTGCCCGGATCGTTTCGCCGGCGATGATGGGTGGGACGGGCTTTTATTCTGCTTAATGGCAGAGGTTTGGGCTCGGAAAGCGCGAAACAGGCTAAAAACCGGCTGGCCGGATTGCCGAAAATTTTAGCTATCGCCCAAAACGTCCCTCGCCAGGGTCGGCGGGACCTGCATTGGTTGGATTCCGCCGGTTATGGCTAATTCGCCGAAAGCCGGCTGTTCTGTTATCCAGATCACATCTTCAACTAAAAAAGTGGTGCACTATTCTGCACGAAAATGCATGCGCGAATTTATAAAAGTATATATCAGTATATGAAAAATTACATGTATTTAGAATTGCATGCTTTTTTCGCACCTAATCTTTCCAGGCCCGTTTGGGTTCTTCCGTCGATCGCCTTGAATACATGATTTAAATTTGAGGGGGTATTCGAGCAGGCGCTAGTTTGCTGCAGTTGAGCAAGACTTGCACAAGCAGGAGATGGTTTCGCGGTGCTCGGTCCGGTGGTATGCAAGCTTAGATCATTTAAAAATTATAGAACTATTAACCATTTGGCGGTGACCCATTGAACTATTCGGGTAAATTCGACGCCAAACTCTCGGCTGACGCCTCTAGCGGTTTGCAGGCGGATGGTCACGGCCGCGTCGAGACGATTACCCATCACGCCACACACGCACCGGCGGGCGCTATAATCGTCCCGGATGCGCAGCTCCTTTTCAACGGAGACTTTAAGCGGTCCGGCGTCGACCTGGTGCTTTCCAGGGACGACCACGAACTGGTCCTGCACGACTACTTCAAGGGCGAGAAGCGCGCAGCGCTGGCGTCGCCCGATGGCGCCCACCTCACCGGCGATATCGTCAGTGCGCTGACCGGCCACACTGAATACGCGCAGGCGGACAACAGTGCCAGCTCCAGCGCCCATAAGGTGATTGGCCATGTCACCAAGCTCGAGGGCTCTGCAACCGCGATTCGTAACGGCGTCGCTATCGAACTGCACATCGGCGACAACGTCGAAAAAGGCGACGTCATCCAAAGCGGCCCCCATTCGACGCTCGGCATCACCTTCATAGATAGCACCGTTGCCGGCCTGTCGTCGAACGCGCGAATGGTGCTTAACGAAATGGTCTACGACCCCAACGGGTCGGACAATTCGTCGTTGCTGAGCTTGGTGGCGGGGACCATCTCTTTTGTCGCCGGCGAGACGGCCAGACATGGCGACATGAAGATCGACACGCCGGTTGCCACGATGGGCATCCGCGGCACCGCAGTGCTGGTCGAGATCGACTTCGACGTCCCCGGCTCCGGCGGCGCGCCCGATGCAAAATTCCAAGTTTTGGTTGAGCCGGACGGTACCACCGGTTCCTATATCCTGTTCGACAAGAACACGCTGACACCGATCGCGACCGTCAATCAGGCCGGGCAGCAGATCAACATCAGCCAGGGCCAGGTCAGCATCACCAGCGCCCCGCTGTCGCCCGAAGCGCAAAAGCTCATCATCGACGTATTCGCGCAGAAGTTCTCGGACGCAAATACCAAAACATTCGACCATTTTACCGATTCGATCACGCCTCAATCGACCCTTCCGACCTTGCACACAAGCGCTGGCACGGTCATCGTGACGGTGCAGAATGTAACTACCGGTTCCAGTTCCGGGTCCGGCAGTTCGAGTACTCAATCAAGCGCCAACCAGCGCGTCGACGGCTCGCTGGTCGCCGTTGTCTCCGACATCAATAACAATCCCGATACCGTGTTCGCGCTAACGGAGCGTCTCGGCAAGACCAACGATGTCACGGACGTCAATACGATCGGTGGCAGCGTAACTTTCCTCGACCTCAATCTGAGCGACAAGCCAACGGTAAAGATTACCGCAGCCGGTTACGTCTATCTGAACGGCCAGGGCCAGGATGTCACAAGCACGCTGACGGCTCTGCAATTGGCCGACATCGCAAACGTCAATCCGCTCAAGATCACGCCGGTTCTGCCCGCCGACGGCAATGTTAGTGCCGCCGGCAATGTCAATAATGGTTCGGTTACCTGGACCTACAGCTTTGCGGACAAAAATTTCGATTTTCTAGCCGCGAGCGAGCAGTTAACACTGACCTATAACGTGCGCGTCGACGACAATTATGCTCCCAACGACGAATTTAGAATCATACCGATCACGATTACGATCACCGGCACCAACGACGCGCCGCAATTTGCCGTTTATGCTACGCAGACGGACGGCACAATCACCACGCTGTTTGATCCGGCACCGACTATTGCATTCGATCAGGCCGGCAAAACCGTGGCTGGCGGACCACTGACCACCAGCGACGCCACGTCGGGCCACCTGACGTTTGTCGATGTCGACCTGACCGACACCCATACGGTTGCGACCGCGCTGACTAACGCGATCCTGACTGATAAGAATGGCGTGGTCGTTACGGAAGCGGACGGCAATCAATTCTCCGGGACGGACGCGCTGAATAAATACCTCCCGGGTGTTTTCGCGTTGCTGAACCCGGCACTGACCGCGTCGATTGCGCTGGGCCAGGACAGCGGTTTGTCGGGAACCGGGACGGGCACCGGAACCGTCGATTGGCAATTGGCTTCCCTTCCGATCTACATCGCGGATTCCCTGCCGGCGGGGGACAGGCTGACCCTCACTTACACGGTCACGCTGACGGATTCGCAAAACGCGAGCACGACTGAGCAAGTCACGGTCACGATCATCGGCCAAGACCCGGCCGCGGTGGTATGGGTCGATACCACGCCACTTGGGTCAAAAGGACCGGCGCTGTGGAGTGACGGCACGAACTGGGAAACCGGCAACGTCCCGACCGCTACTGATGATGCTATCATCATCACCGATCAGTTGTACTCGCTATCGCAACCGTTGACGCCTCTGACGCCTACCTACCCGGTGACAGTTATCGGCCAGCAGGCGGCCAATTCGTTGACGATGAACGATTACGGAACTTTGTTTACCAATCAGCCGACGCTGATCAATCAAGGCACTCTGGCCATCGGCCTCGGCGGCGTCAATCTTGGCGCTGATGCGGTTGTCGAAAACGACAAGTCCGCGACCCTCACCGTTGGCGGCCAGCTGGAGTTGACGGATGAAAGCTCGCTCAACAATTACGGCCAGCTGACACTCAATGACGGCGGCGACTTTAAGAATTCGGGCACGTTTACCGACAGCGTTGGCGCGCATACCGGCTCCGTCACGAATTCCGGGACAGTCGAGGTCGCTGGCGGCACGCTCAATGTGTTCGTTGGCATTGCCAATGCCGGCGGCAACATCACCGTCGATGGCCCCGGCACGCTGACGCAGAATGGCGCGACCATCAGCGGTGGAACGCTAACGATTAACGGAACACTGGATTCAACCGGCACCAGCGCCATCACCGGTGTCGACATCACTAACACGGGCCTGATCGCGGCGACCAGCGGGGTCCTGACGATCGATCCTGCGACCCTGATTAATTCCGGTACAGTCGAGGCGAATGGCGGCGAGGTCGACTTCACCGGCGAGACGGTAACCAACACCGGAACGCTGAAGGCCATCAACAGCAGTATCCTAAAGCTGACCTCGACCACGGTGACCAACACCGGTGGTACGGTGACGGTGGACGCGGGCTCGACGCTGGACCTGAACGGTGGCGACAGCATCACGAGCGGCACGCTCTCCAATTCAGGGACGCTGAATGCGACCGGCAGCAATGGCCTGCACGGCATTGCGATTACCAACGCGCTCGGCGCCGCGCTGGAATCGACTGGCGGGGTGCTGACGATCGATGGCAGCAACGCCACGTTCAACAATGGCGGCCTGCTGGAAGCCAATGGCGGCGAACTCGACCTCAACAACGACACGCTGACCAATACCGGGACGCTGAAGTCCACCAATAGCAGCGTACTGGAGCTGACCTCGACCACGCTGACCAACACCGGTGGCATGGTGACGGTGGATGCGGGCTCGACGCTGGGCCTGAACGGCGGCGACAGCCTCAGCAATGGCGTACTTGGCAATTCCGGCACGCTGAATGCGACCGGGAGCAATGACCTGCACGGCATCGCCATCACCAACGCGCTCGGCGCGACGCTGGAATCGACCGGCGGGGTGCTGACGATCGAAGGCAGCAACGCCACGTTCAACAATCAGGGCCTGCTGCAAGCCAATGGCGGCGGGCTCGACCTCAAAAACGACACCCTGACCAAC
>PLTD01000135.1:0-37904 GCA_003165335.1 Rhodospirillales bacterium
CAATGCCTCCTCGCCAAGCCAGAGCGGCTGGGGGAAAATGCGCTTTTGGTTTGTACTCTCCCAACGCCACTCGTAGCCTTTCCAGCCGCGATCGAAATTTCCCATCAGCAAGTACAGCAGGGACAGATTCCAGTGTGCTTGGGTGTAGTCCGCTTTTATATCGATCGCACGCTGGTAGCTGCTGAGCGCCCCATCGAATTGCTTCAACAGCTGCAGTGTCAGCCCTTGGTTATAATGTGCTTCCGCGTAATCCGGTCTCAGCGCCAATGCACGGTTGTAACTATCCAGCGCTTCGTCCAGGCGATTGAGTTCCTGAAGGGTGATACCTCGATTGCCGTAGGCTTCCGCATATTCGGATCTGAGAGTGATCGCATGCTCATAGCTGCTCAACGCCTCTTGCGGCCGGCCGAGCGCATGCAGCGTAATGCCCCGATTGTAATAGGCTTCCGTATAGTCCGGCCTGATTCGAATCGCCTGTTCATAACTGTTCAGCGCTTCCTCCAGGCGGTCCAGTTGGTGCAGGGCGATAGCGCGATTATTGTATGCTGCGGCGTTGTTGGGGTTTAGCTCGATAGCATCGCCGATCAATTGCACCGCTCGTGCCGGATCGTTCCTTTGAAACGCGATCAGACCCAGCAAACTCAGAGAGTCTGCGTGGTTTGGCTGAAGTGCGAGAACGTCTTGGTACAGATTTTCGGCACGCGTTAGTTGGCTGTTTTGATGCGCAGACAGCGCTGATTGAAAAAGAGATGCAACGCTCGCGGATGGCGATTGGATTTGCGTCATAGGTACCGCTTTGTGCCGTCGTTACCCGAAACTTCCAAATGCAAATATCTCGCTACGGGCGCCGCAAATAGGTCGTCACACCTCGATCGGGCTCTTCGAATCCGATCTTATCTGAATATTTTCTCAAAGATTGCCGTGGCAGTGTTTGAATTTTTTGCCGCTTCCGCAAGGGCACGGCGCATTGCGTTGCACTTTTCCAAACTGATCGTTTACGTCAGCGACGGCTGGTCCAGCGCTCGGCTGCTGTGATGTCGCGTAAGGCGACGGGACCGATTGCACGAATCCTGGGGCCATCTCCAGTGCTGGATCGACTCGAGTCTCATGCATCTCGATCTGTGCTGGAGGAGGGGGGACGTCCTCAGCGGGCGCAGTCCGGAATTCGATATTCGCCAGGTAACGCGTGATTTGTTCGCGCACGTCGTCCAACATCGCCGCGAACAACTGGAATGCTTCGCGCTTATATTCGTTCAGCGGGTCTCGCTGACCATAGGCGCGCAGATTGATACCCTGGCGTAGATGGTCCAACGCCAGCAAATGTTCTTTCCAGGACTGGTCGAGTATCTGCAGCAATAGACTGCGCTCGACTTGGTTCATGATGTCCGCGCCATAGGTTGCGATCTTGCCCGCAACCTTTTCGTCCGACGCGCAGATTATACGCTCCAGGACGGTCTCATCGCTGATGCCTTGCTCGGCTGCCCAATCTTCAATTGGGATATCGATCCCGATCAGGTCCTGAATCTCAGTCTTCAAGCCCGTCACGTTCCATTGTTCGGCATATGAGTTAGGCGGAATATTACGCGCAACGAAACGCTCGATGACGTCGTGGCGCATGTCAGCGACGATCACGTCGACGATTTCAGCCGACATCACTTCACGTCGCTGCTCGTAGATGACCTTGCGCTGGTCGTTCATCACATCATCGTATTTCAGAAGGTTCTTGCGGACCTCGAAATGCTGCTGCTCGACCTTCTTCTGGGCGCGTTCAAGGGCCTTGTTGATCCAGGGATGAATGATGGCTTCACCCTCCTGGATTCCCAGTCTCTGGAGCACGCCATCCATGCGTTGCATCCCATAGATACGCATCAGATCATCTTCGAGCGATAGGAAAAATTTTGAATTGCCAGGGTCACCCTGGCGGCCAGAACGGCCACGCAGTTGGTTGTCGATGCGCCGCGATTCATGGCGCTCGGTTCCCACCACGTAGAGGCCGCCCGCCTGCTTTACCAGTTCCCGCGCCGCATCCAGATCCGCTTTAATCTGCGCGATCTTCGCTTCACGTGCCTCGCCTTCCAAACCAATGGTTTCCTGGCGAATTCTTACTTCGAGATTACCGCCAAGCTGGATATCCGTGCCGCGGCCAGCCATATTCGTCGCAATAGTCACTGCGCCGGGGCGGCCGGCTTCCGCGATGATCGCGGCCTCCTGCTCGTGATAACGCGCATTGAGTACGGCGTGGGGTACGCGTTTCTTTTTCAGAAGTTCGGCGAGGTGTTCCGATTTCTCGATCGAGACCGTTCCGACTAGAACGGGCTGCTGGCGCGTCCTTGCCTCCTCGATGAGCATAGTGATCGCCGCGTTTTTTTCGTCGGCCGTGCGATATACTTCGTCGTCGCCGTCCACGCGGGACACCGGCTGGTTGGTCGGCATCTCTACGACGTCAAGCTTATAAATTTCCGAAAATTCGCCGGCCTCGGTTATCGCCGTACCCGTCATGCCGGCCAACTTAGGATACATGCGGAAATAATTCTGGAAGGTGATCGACGCCAGCGTCTGATTCTCCTTCTCGATGGTCACATGTTCCTTGGCTTCCAGCGCCTGATGAAGCCCCTCGGAATAGCGCCGTCCGCTCATCATGCGGCCTGTGAACTCGTCAATGATGACGACCTTGTCATCCTTCACGATGTAGTCGACGTCGCGCGTAAACAGCTTGTGGGCGCGCAGTGCCTGATTCACATGGTGGACCAGACTGACGTTATGCACATCGTACAAAGTCCCGGTTTCGAGCAGCGTTGCTTCGCGAAGCAACTCCTCGATCTTTTCGGTGCCCGGTTCGTTCAGCGCAACTGTCTTATGCTTTTCGTCCTTGTCGTAGTCGTCGGGCGTCAAAGACGGAATCAGGCGGTCGACCCGCTGATATAGTTCGGAAGAATCCTGAGACGGGCCTGAAATGATGAGCGGCGTGCGCGCCTCGTCTATCAGGATCGAGTCGACTTCATCGACGATCGCGTAGTTGAAGGGCCGCTGGACCATCTCCTCGAGCCGATATTTCATATTATCGCGCAGATAGTCGAAGCCGAACTCGTTATTCGTGCCGTAAGTGACATCTGCAGCGTAGGCTTGCCGGCGTTCGTCGTCATCCAATCCGTTGATGATGCAACCGACCGACAATCCCAGGAACCGATAGACCTGCCCCATCCAGCCGCTGTCGCGTTGCGCCAGATAATCGTTCACCGTAATGACATGGACGCCTTTGCCGGACAGCGCATTGAGGTAAACTGCCAGCGTCGCAACCAATGTCTTGCCTTCACCGGTCTTCATCTCAGCGATCTTGCCGCTGTGAAGCACCATTCCACCCATCAGCTGCACATCGAAGTGGCGTTGACCCAACGTTCTCTTCGCCGCTTCCCGGACTACGGCAAAGGCATCCGGCAGTATGTCGTCGGATGTCTCGCCTGCGTCCAGACGACCGCGCAGCACTGTCGTTTGTGCGCGCAGATCTTCGTCCGAAAGGACTTGATATTTCGCTTCGAAGGCGTTGGTTTTCTGAACCGCAGAACGGAGGCTGCCGACGACGCGGTCGTTGGCGCTACCGAAAAGCTTGCGGGCGACCGCACCGAACATTGAAATTCCTCGCCCGAGCCGCAATTTTCCGGGCTCGTCTTACAAGAGTTCTGAACCCCCGTGAGATAAGGGCGCGCCCCCGACCTGTCAACGAACGGGCCGCTTGAGCGAAATTATACCTAGTGCAAAGCCACGCTTGTAAGCCGCTTGACGACGTGTAGTATGCGCCACTCTCGGGATCTGAGGCCCGGCGCCATTGCCGAAGGACCGATTCCCCGTCTTGGAGCGACTATCCCAATCATGGCTTCCACCTCATCGACTGCTATCGTCGTCATCGTTGCTGCGGCCGCAGCTGCAGGCATCGGCTATTATATAGGCCACCAAGGCGCCACGGACTCGGGGCCCGCTACAGCGATGTCCGCAATGTCGTCTTCTGCCGCGCCGACTGCCGCCAAGGGTGCTGTTGTCGCAAAAGTCGATGGCTCCCCGATCTATCAATCCGAGGTGGACTCGTTCATCGGCGACCTTGGAGACCAGGCAAAGCAGATGTCGCCTGCCGATCTTCAGTCGCGCGTGGTCGATCGCCTGATTGATATAAAACTGGCCAATGAAAAGGCCACCGCCGAAAAGCTGGATCAGGAGCCGGCTGTCGCTCAACGGCTGCATATGGGCCAGATCACCACAGTCGCGGATGCTTATCTTGAGAAAAACGCACGCGCCCGGATCACGGACGACGTCCTCAAGGCCAAGTACGACGAACTGGTAAAGCAGGTAACCCCCCCTGAAGAGGTCCATGCCCGCCATATCCTCGTGAAGACCGAAGCCGAGGCGAAGGATATTATCAAACAACTCGATAAGGGCGGCGATTTTGAAAAGCTGGCTAAAGAGAAGTCGACCGATCCGGGTTCGGGTGAAAGCGGCGGCGATCTTGGCTATTTCACCAAAGACAAAATGGTCCCTGAATTCGCCGAAGCCGCATTTAAGATGCAGCCCGGCAAATATTCCGATACCCCCGTGCATTCGCAATATGGCTGGCACGTCATCCAGGTCCTGGACAAGAGGGCACAACCTTTGCCGGCTTTCGATCAGGTCAAACCGCAATTGACCGGTCTCGTGCTCCAGGACGAAGAGCGCAAGGTCGTTGAGGATTTGCACAAAGACGCAAAGATCGAGCGCTTTAATCCCGATGGATCACCCGTGGCCGACAAGCCGGTGGCTCCTCCGGTCGCTCCGCCGGTTCCCGCTGCCCCACCAGCGCCCGCCCCGGCGACAGCACCTGCGCCTGCAGGGAAGTAAGCGTCGCAATGGCCGCGCTTTCGGTATCCCCGCTCGCGCCGGCCTCTCAGCCGGTACTCCCAAAAATTCGGGGGGTCCGGCTTGCCGGGATGGCCATCGGTCTTAAAAAGAACGGTGGTCGCGACCTCATGCTGGCAGAGTTGGCGCCGGGCACGACCATCGCCGGCGCGCTGACGCGGTCGCTTTGTCCATCGGCACCGATCGAGTGGTGCCGCCATGCGCTCAAAGGCGGCAAAGCCCGAGCTATCATAGTCAATTCAGGAAATTCCAACGCTTTCACTGGCAACGCCGGGGATATAACGGTTGCTGAAACCGTCAAGAGCGCCATGGCGCTGATCGGCTGCAAGGCTGAAGAGGTGTTCATTGCCTCGACCGGCGTGATCGGGCAACCCTTGCCGCCTGACGCCATCGCCAAGGCGTTGCCGCGTATTGCCAAAAACCTAAAGTTCTCCGGTTGGAAAGACGCCGCTGAGGCGATTCGAACGACCGATACATTCGCCAAATCCGTTACGCGGACTGTAACCATCGGTGACACCAGAGTAACAATCAACGGGATCGCAAAAGGTTCGGGCATGATCGCGCCGGATTTGGCGACGATGCTGGCCTTTTTGTTTACGGACGCGGCTATTCCGGCCGATGTTCTGCAGAAAATCGTTAGTCGTGCCGTCAAGCGTTCCTTCAATTCCATTACCGTCGACAGCGATACGTCAACCAGCGATACCGTATTATTTGCTGCAACGGGAATGGCGCAGAATAAAACAATCGAACATCTGAACGACAAACAGCTGAAGCCTTTCCGCCGGGCGGTTGAGTCGGCCATGGTCGAATTGGCACAACTCATCGTTCGTGATGGCGAAGGAGCCTCCAAATTCATTACAATCAAAGTCCGTGGGGCGGCATCCGGCGGCGCGGCGCGGCGCGTCGGGCTTGCTATCGCGAATTCACCTTTGGTGAAGACTGCGATTGCCGGTGAGGATGCGAACTGGGGTCGTATCGTCATGGCTGTGGGCAAAGCCGGCGAACGGGCGGATCGTGATCGTCTTGGTATTTCGATAGGCGGCGTGCCGATAACTCTGAACGGTCAGATCGTTGAAAACTACGATGAGACGCCCGTTGCCAAGCATATGACCGGGTCAGATATCGATATCGAAGTTGATCTCGATATCGGTAAAGGTAAGGCTACGGTTTGGACCTGCGATCTCACCCATGGCTATATCGATATTAATGGAAGCTACCGCAGCTAGTTTTTTGGGAACCGATTGGGCTATTGCTCCGTCAAAGGCGGCAATATGAAAGTCTTCGGCATTAAGCCGCGGGTGCGTGTTGTAGCCAGCCATCGGATTGATACAGATCGTCTCCTTTTGCGCTCTCCGGTCGCGGCCGATGCACCAACAATCTCCCCAATTTTGGGAAACTGGAACGTGGCGCATTGGGTGGTTCGGGTCCCGTTTCCCTATCGCACCGAGCACGCTGCCGCTTGGATAGAACGTTCCAACGAAGAACGGTCAGCGGGGGTCGGCTGGCCTTTTCTCGTCATACGGCGCGATGATGGGGCGCTTTTGGGTAGCATGGATCTTTCGATCGAAGATGACCCCACAAGCGGTGCTCTCGGCTATTGGCTGGGAGAAGAATATTGGGGGTTGGGCTACGCCACCGAAGCGGCAATTGCTATAGTCGGCTACGCTTTTCATAATTTGAAATTGAATGAAGTGACTGCCAGTACGTTGCCGGAAAACGGGCGCTCGATTCGGGTGCTGGAAAAAGCCGGGCTAATCCACATCGGTCGCCGATCAGAGGATACGATCGAGCGCGGTCGGGTCGAGACAGAATATTTTTCGCTGCGCCGCGCCCATTGGCGGGGTTAGGGGTGGGCACAGGAACCCGCACGCTTCTGGTTGCTGCCGTAGCGCTGATCGATTCGGATGGTCGGGTATTGCTTGCCCAGCGTCCTGAAGGAAAATCTATGGCCGGCCTCTGGGAGTTTCCAGGCGGCAAAGTCGATAGCGGCGAGACGCCTGAAGCGGCATTAATTCGGGAGTTGGCTGAGGAACTGGGCATCGATACAGATGCTCGCTGCCTGGCACCGTTCACATTTGCATCGCATGCTTATGAGGATTTTCATCTCCTGATGCCATTGTACATTTGTCGCGTCTGGCGGGGTATTGCCCGTCCTTGCGAAGGGCAAAAACTCGCCTGGGTCTTCCCTGGCGAACTGGCAAATTATGAAATGCCGCCTGCGGACGTCCCGTTGGTTGCAATGTTGAGGGATTTACTGTGACCCGATTTCTCTATCACATGGCCCGACGCGCCGAATGGGAACAGGCGGAGGCAGAGGGTATTTATCGTGGCTCGGCCGACGATAGGCGCGACGGCTTCATGCATTTCTCGACAGCAGAACAGGTAGCCGAAAGCGCATCGCGCCACCGTGCGGGCCAGAGCGATCTGTTGTTGATCGTTGTCGCTGAAGACGGGGCAGGGCCCTGGCGCTGGGAGGCTGCGCGTTCGGGTGATCTGTTCCCGCATCTCTATGCCGACCTGCCAGTCAAGGCGGCCGTCGGCATCCATGACCTTCCGCTTGGCGATGACGGGCGGCATGTTTTCCCGCCGTTAGTCTGAAGCGATATGTACCGCGATGTTGTCGACTTGCGGGAGTTCTACCGGACCAGCCTAGGTCAAGTGGCGCTTCGCCAACTTAAGCGGCGCATACGCGAATTCTGGCCGGACCTTGCGGGGCAATCTATTCTGGGAATGGGCTACGCTACTCCCTATCTGCGTCCGTTTATCGGTGAAGCGGCTCGCACGATCGCGATCATGCCGTCCACTCAAGGTGTTGTCTTTTGGCCGCCTGAAGGTCCCGGACTGGTAGGCTTGTCGGACGAAGCGAATCTGCCGTTTGACGATCTGACGTTCGATCGCGTCATGGTGGTGCACGGGCTTGAAGCTACTGAGCGCAGTCGCCAGATGCTTCGCGAAATCTGGCGGGTTTTGGCCGGCGGCGGCAGGTTGCTGATCGTCGCCGCAAATCGGTCCGGACTTTGGTCAAGAACTGAGAGAACGCCTTTCGGACATGGCAGCCCCTATTCGGCGAGCCAACTCAGCCAAATGTTGCGCGACAACCTCTTCGTGCCCGAACGCTCGGCAAAGGCCCTCTACATCCCACCGGTCCGCTCGCGTTTCTTGCTCTCAACAGCTCCAGCCTGGGAGCGCTTGGGGGATCGCTGGTTTTCCACATTTGCTGGCGTAACGATGGTGGAGGCGACCAAGCAGATATATGCGGTCAGCGGTCCTGCAGTAGTTGCACCTGCGCGTCGGCGACTGGCCTTTCCCCGACCCGTGGCGGAATCCAAAGGCATGCGGGGACGCAGTGGCAAAATCTAAAGCCAAACAGCCGGATTTTCTTGCCAAGCCAATAAACGCAATGACTGAATCTGAGTGGGAATCGCTATGCGACGGTTGCGGTCTATGTTGCCAGATACGTGTCGAAGACGAGGATACCGAAGAGATCGCGCTCTCTAATGTTGCCTGCCGGTTTCTGTGCTTGGAAACCAATCGCTGCAGCGACTACGCTAATCGGAAATCGAATGTTCCGGACTGCGTGAAGGTAACGCCCGAAACAGTTATGCAACTCGATTGGCTGCCGCATAGCTGCGGTTATCGGCTTGTTGCTTTCGGCATGCCGCTGCCATCTTGGCACCACCTGATCTGCGGCGATGCCAAACGCGTGCATTCCCGTGGGCCGTCAATGCTCGGCTCACTGATATCGGAAGACGACGCGGATTGGGAGGCGGCTTAGGTTGTCTGACGTCGTCGCTTCAGAAGGAATACCGCCTGTTCGCCGAACAAATTGGCCAGGCTTTTGGGCCGCACACTTTTCACGACGCGACCGACAGGACCCAACACGACGGTTTCCTCGATCTCGATATCCAGCGCCTTTGTGAGATCCAGGAAGTCGGCAATCGTGCACGGGTGAATATTGTAGGATTCCCACCAGCGATAGGCTCGCTCGCGGTCAATCGGTGATCGGCCGCGCAGCATCAAAGATAATCTGGTGCGCCAATGTCCATAGTTCTCAAACGAGACTACGGCGTGATGGCCGATGCGCAGAAGATGCTCCAGTACGGCACGCGGGTCGCGCATCGCCTGCAGTGTCTTGGATAAAATCACGTAATCGAATGCGCCGTCGGCATATTCGGCGAGGTCGGTATTGGCGTCGCCCTGAATAACTGCAAGCCCATGGGCAAGTGAAAGATGAACACCATCCGGGTCGAGCTCCAGACCGCGTCCGTCGACGTCTTTGTCGTGTACGAGGTGCTCCAGCAGGGAGCCGTCTCCCGACCCGACATCGAGTGCTCGGCTCCCCGGCCTGACCATATCAGCGATAAGCTTAAGATCGGCACGGATGCCGCGGCGGGGTCGTGCCGCTTTGCGGTCCGCTTGTTGGGCCGTACTACGTGCTGCCAGGCCGTACTGCTCTGCACAGCCGTCCAGGAAGCCTTTGACGATCCGGAACAGTTCCGGCTCGTCGAGCAGAAAGGCATCGTGGCCTTTGTCGGTTTCGATCTCGACGAAGGATACGGACGCGGAACCGGCGGTCAGCGCCTTAACAATAGCTCGCGATTCCGGAGTAGGAAACAGCCAGTCGCTCGTAAATGATACAAGCAAAAAGCGAACCGGTGACGAGGCGAAGGCATTCGCCAGCTGGCCGCCATGCTCCGCCGCCAAGTCGAAATAGTCCATTGCGCGCGTGATATAGAGATAGGAATTGGCATCGAAGCGGTCGACGAAGGTCGACCCCTGGTGCCGCAAATAGCTTTCGACTTGGAAATCGGCATCGAAGCCGTAAGTCACCGCGATACGGTCTTGCAGATTGCGGCCGAATTTTCGGTGTAACGCAGTTTCCGAGAGATATGTGACGTGTGCGGCCATACGCGCGACGGCAAGCCCCCGGGACGGGTTGCGCCCAGCAGTATGATAGGAGCCGGCAGCCCAGTCCGGGTCGGCCATGATGGCTTGACGCCCGACTTCGTGGAACGCGATGTTCTGTGAAGAATGACGCGCTGCAGTCGCGATGGGGATCGCGGCAAACACCCTTTCTGGATAGGACGTAGCCCACTCCAGTGCTTGCATTCCTCCCATCGACCCGCCGAGCACGGCGAACAGTTTATCTATACCCAGAGCGTCCAGCAGCAGAACTTGGGCACGAACCATGTCGGCAATTGTGATAACCGGGAAATTCAATCCCCAGGGCTGTCCCGTAGCGGGATTGAGTTCGCGCGGGCCGGAACTGCCCATGCAACCGCCGATCACATTCGTGCAAATCACGAAGTAGCGGTCGGTGTCGACCGGTTTTCCCGGGCCGATCAGCGTCGACCACCAACCTGGTCTTCCGGTTAACGGATGGGCGCTTGCAGCATATTGGTCTCCTGTCAGCGCGTGACAGACCAGAATAGCGTTCGTCTTCGAATCGTTCAGTAGGCCATATGTCTCATATGCAAGCGTAAAGGGACCCAGCACCGCGCCGCTGTCGAGCGGCATGGGTCGGCCCGAGGCCAGAATCATGGCCTGTACTGCCGGGGATTTTACCGGATCGCTGTCCGACTTCGACACCGGGCTGGCTACAAGAGGGGCCGAGTTCATAGCACAACCATTGTTTTGCCTTTGCGTCCTGCAGGGACGACAGCTACACCTAGCCTATATTGCTTCGGCGCCCCCATAGTACAGATCATCCAATGTCTTCCCCCAACCAACGGCTTGACCTTCTTCGTCGGGAGATCGACGAGATCGACGACGCTATTCACGATCTGATCGTTAAGCGCGGCACAATCGTCGAGGACATCCGCAAGATCAAGAAGCAATCCGGTTCGGCCCTGCGCCCGGGTCGGGAAGCGACGATACTACGCCGAATTTCGGCGAAACATCAGGGGGCATTTCCTTTGCCAGCCTTGATTAGCCTGTGGCGCGAAATGATGGGAGGCTTCACCCACATGCAGCAGCCGTTTTCCTGTGCGGTTTTCGCGCCGGACGGGAATCATCGGCTAAACCGGTTGGCGCGGAACCATTTTGGAAGTTTGACCCCGTTGAATGCAATGCCCACAGCTTCGGCCTGCGTCAGGGCAGTTGCTGACGGCGTCACGGATGTCGCAATTCTTCCGGTTCCGATCGATGGCGAAAGCGAGGCCTGGTGGACTTTGCTGATGGGGGACGACGCAAAAGCCCCCAAAGTCGTCGCGCGTTTGCCATTCGTCGGCGAAGACGACGACGATGAAGCCTTGGTGATTTCTCCTTGGGCACGGGATTATTCTGAGGTCGAACTCAGTCTGATTGCTATCCGATTGGGCGAGCGAACCAGCCGTAGCCGGATAATCGGCGTGATGGTTTCCGCCGGATTTTTAGATCCCGTGCATCTGGCCGCGAAGGAAACGAATCCCGAAGATTGCTGTCATCTCATCGAGGTAGTTGGCATATCGGAAGCGTTAGACCAGCCCAAAGCCTCGCTCGCGAAGCAATTCGGCGATGTTCTGATCGAGGCTCATGTCATCGGCGGTTACGCCCGTCCACTAGCGCTTTCGAGCAATACCGGCAAGAATTAGGCTGGAGATGGAGATGAAAATGTTAGGACCAATTCCCCAGCCGGGAATTCTTGATATATCGCCCTATGTTGGTGGCGAATCTAAAGTTCCCGGCGTGGACAAGCCCGCACGCTTGGCCTCAAACGAAAATCCGCTCGGCCCCAGTCCTCGCGCTGCCGAAGCTTTTGAGCGCGCGATTCGGGAGTTACATCGCTATCCTGACGGAGGTGCGACCGCTCTTCGGGTCGCTATAGGCGCCCATCATGGGTTGGATCCGGCCCGGATCGTTTGCGGCACGGGATCCGACGAATTGTTTGCGCTGCTGGCGTCAAGCTATGCCGGAGAGGGGGACGAGGTGCTGTACTCGGCTCATGGCTTTCTTGCCTATCCGATCGTGGCGCAAAGTGCGGGCGCTACGCCGATAACGGCACCGGAAACCAATTTAAAGACTGACATAGACGCGATTCTAGCTGCCGTTGGGCCGCTGACACGCATGATTTTTTTGGCCAATCCGAACAACCCGACCGGGTCGTATCTGTCGAAGAGTGAGATCGAGCGCTTGCTGGACGGTTTGCCCGATCATGTTCTGTTGGTGCTTGACGCGGCTTACGCCGAATATGTCGATCGCGACGATTACAGCGTCGGGCATGAATGGGTACATGACCGGCCGAATGTGGTGGTAACTCACACTTTTTCAAAAATTTATGCTTTGGGAAGCGCTCGGCTTGGCTGGGCTTATTGTCCGCCGGCGATCGCCGATGTTCTCAATCGCGTTCGACAGCCGTTCAATGTCAATGCGCCGGCGATGGAGGCAGGGATTGCAGCCTTAGGCGATGCCGAACATTTCGCTGTGTCCAAGGCACACAATGATCGTTGGCGTCCATGGCTAGCGGAAAAACTGGAGAGCTTCGGCTTTACGGTTCATCCCAGCGTCGCCAATTTTCTGCTTGTATCTTTTCTGCCCCATGATGCCGAATCCGTGAGACTGTTTTTGAAATCTCGGGGTGTTCTTGTCCGGCAGATGGGAAGCTACGGCCTGCCAGACTGTCTACGCATTACGATCGGTACCGAGGACGAGTTGGCGCAACTGATGGCAGGTATTGAGGCCTTTCTCTTTCAGAATGAACCGCACCGCCAATGACTGACTCCGTCTTTGACCGTATCGCTATCATCGGCTTCGGTCTGATCGGTTCGTCGCTCGCGCGGGCCGTAAAAGCACATGGGCTGGTTCGATCAATCGTCGCTTGCGACAGCAGTCCCGATGCACGGGCGACGATCGTTCGCTTAGGTCTCGCGGATCAAGTGACGGATGATCCGGCCGTGGCAGCCAAGGACGCCGATCTGGTCGTAATCGCTGCACCTCTCGGAGCTTACGCTGACATAGTTCGCCGGATGGCTCCGTCATTGAAGCATGGGGCAATCGTTAGCGATGTTGGCTCGGTGAAAGCTCCGGTGTTGAGAGATCTGCCTTCGTTGTTGCCTGAATATGTCCAGCTTATACCCGGTCATCCAATTGCCGGAACGGAGAACTCCGGTCCGGCTTCCGGCTTTGAGACTTTGTTTGAGGGACGTTGGTTCATCATGACGCCGGCCGCGGATGCCGATCCTGATGCAATAAAAAGGGTCGGCGATCTGTGGCGCGGTTGCGGTTCGCTGATCGAGATAATGGAGGCGTCGCACCATGACAAAGTGCTGGCGATTACCTCGCATCTCCCTCATCTCATTGCCTACACGATTGTAGGGACAGCCGCCCACTTGGAAGAGGATGCTCAGTCCGAAGTCATCAAATTTTCAGCCTCAGGTTTTCGTGATTTCACCCGCATAGCAGCGTCTGACCCAACAATGTGGCGTGACGTTTTCTTGAATAACCGAGAAGCGGTTCTGGAGATGCTGCAGCGCTTTAATGAAGATCTGACCGTTCTGCAGCGCGCGATCCGTTTCGGCGAGGGCGAAACTTTGTTCGATTTATTCACGCGCACGCGGGCTATCAGGCGCCGTATCATTGATGCGCAGCAGGCCTGAGAGGAGATATGAGCCGGCGTCCGCGCTTCAGATTACTGTTCGCGGTTTTATTACTGGGCTGTCTTCTGACAGATTCCGGGGTCGGGTTTGGTGCAGACACCGCGAAGTTTCAGAGCCTCGTATCTGATTGGTATCAGGACGAGTTCCGTACACATCCAGTGGTTGCCGACTATGCTGGATTCCACGAATGGGACGGCGAGATAGGGGATGTCAGTGCCACAGGGCATGACATCGAAGTGCGACGCCTCCGTGGCTGGCTAGACAGGTTCGACGCTATCGATCCTAAGTCGCTCTCGCTTGCTGATAGCGATGATCGTGAAGTTGCGATCGGCAAAATCAAGGCGCAATTGCTCGAGGAAGAGCGGATTGAGAACTGGCGACACGATCCAGGTGTCTATTCGGATTTGATAACCGAAGCGGTCTTTCAAACCGTAAAGCGGAATTATGCCCCGCTAGATGTTCGGATGCGTTTCGCTATCAAGCGCGAGCAACGAATCCCCGATGTTCTGGCAACGGCCAAAACGCTGATCCGCAATCCGCCGCGCGTATATGTCGATGTAGCTCTAGAGAATATCGATGGCTCTATCGATTTTTTTCAATCCAGCGTGCCCGAGGTCTTTGCATCGGTAACCGACAAGTCTCTGCAAACGCAACTTGGCGATGCCAACGAAAAAGTCCTGTCGGCGCTTAAGGAATATCGCGAGTGGTTAAAGACCATCCAACCGACTGCTGACGGCGCCTTCGCGCTCGGTGCCGACAATTTTCGGCTTAAGCTTAAATACGAAGAAATGATCGACTTGCCGCTTCCTGAATTATTGGCAATCGGCGAGGCGCAACTCAAAGCAGACCAGCTAGCCTTCAACGCAACGGCGAGACGAATCGATCCCGCTAAAGAGCCCAGTTTAGTCGTCGATGAGTTGCTAAAGGACCATCCGACAGCCGAAACATTGGTTTCAACCGCGCGCGAGCAGCTTCTGGCGCTGCGCAAGTTCATCGTCGCCCGTAATTTGACGCCGCTCCCGCCGGAGACCATGCCGACGGTGGCAGAAACACCGAGTTTCGAACGGGCCCTGATAACGGCTGAAGAGGATTCGCCCGGCCCATACGACAGCCACGCGACGGAAGCTTTCTATTTTGTCACACCGCCAGATGCCGGGCTAACTCCGGAGCAACGCGAGGATTATCTTCAAGGCTACAGTACCAGCGTTCTAAATAATGTGTCGGTGCACGAGGTTTTCCCGGGGCATTTTGTACAACTCATGCTCATGCGCTCATTGCCTGGCCTGTCTATGGTGCGTCGCTTGTCGCAAACAAACTCCAATATCGAAGGTTGGGCGCATTACTGTGAGCAAATGACTCTCGATGAGGGATTTGGCGGAGACGATCCCAAGCTGCGCCTAGGACAACTTGCAGACGCGCTATTGCGGGATGCGCGCTACATCGTGGGGATCAAACTTCACACCGCGGGAATGACGATCGATCAGGCTACTGATTTCTTTGTGAAAGAGGGTCACCAGACGTTACCAGTCGCCCGAAAAGAGGCACAGCGTGGCGCATCCGATCCGACCTATCTTTATTACACTCTGGGAAAACTCGAGATCTTGAAGCTGCGGCAGGATTGGAAAGCAAAGATGGGTGACAAATTCACGATCGGCGATTTTCATCGGCATCTTTTGGAGGCGGGTACCGTGCCGATCAAATTCATCCGGCGTGAACTGATGGGAAGAGACGGCCCCCTTCTTTAGTTACGC
This sequence comes from Rhodospirillales bacterium, assembly GCA_003165335.1. Classification (GTDB taxonomy): domain Bacteria; phylum Pseudomonadota; class Alphaproteobacteria; order BOG-932; family Roseiterribacteraceae; genus BOG-932. The sequence goes on from PLTD01000135.1 coordinate 15,206, forward strand.
CACCGGCGGGCAATGACTACGCCCTAACTTTGCTCAGTCGAGTTTTAGTTCCGGAATTAGGCCGAGCTTTGCCGGTCCGACCGAAATATGGCGGTTCTGGATAGTCAGTGGTGTGTCGACTGTAGGCTTTCCGTCGGTCCCTGGATGTGACGCGATTCCCAGCGCGATTTTGGCGATGCTTGCAGCACTCATTTTGATCCAACCTGCGGCCGCCAATGAGTCGAGGGCTTGTTCAAAGCCACTTAAGTGGGCGGTAAATGCGCCTTCCGGCTGCATATCATTGTCCAGCGCCAAGGTCCCATTGCCGGAAACCGATAGTTGCCCCCACTGAAGCCCAAGCTCGGGCAAGTTGAGTGTTCCTCCGGCATCACGCCAAGCCTTTATCCCTGCGGAGTCCCAGGTTACGGGTGGAATGCCTAACAGTTGGCCGTGCAACGAAGTTTGTTGGATTGTCGCGCCGAGCGGGTTGCTTTCCAGCAGTTGGGCTGACACGTCAGTCAATTTAAGCGATAGGTCGTAAGCGACTTCCGTATCTGTAGCTGGCAAAGTTTTGGGGCGCGAACCGAGGAGGTCGACCGTAGCGATCGTCATCTCGGGGCTCGTCTGGCCGTCCTGTCCGGGCTGAGATGTGCTGACGGTATCGGCAGTTAGGTCCATGGAAACCGGAATCGCCGAGTCGTAAAAGCTCGTATGCCCCCTTAGCGTTTCCCCGGCAAATGTCAGTGCGGGGCGATTGGTGCCCGGTGGCAAGGTGAAGCCGAATCCTCCCGTCGCGTTGACTTTGAAGGCTTTGAGGGACCATGGACGAGTCCGCACTTTCAGGCTTTGGCTCGTGAATGCGAATCCGCCCGGCCAGACCAAATCCACGTTAGTGACTTTTACGGAGAATGCGAAAGGATAGCCGCCGACCGACACGGTTGCCGGAGCGATTTTGGCGCCGCCAGCCTGCTCTCTCTCGATCCAGCGGTCGATGCGGGACGCAAATGCATGGGCCGTAAGCCACCACCATCCGCTATAAGCCACAATGACGAGGCCCGCGGAGATCGCTACGATATTTTTCTTACGAATTTGCGTTTTCCTGGATTTCCTCGGCGACAAGCCGGTTGGTTTCCGTTTCCAGCCGTTCTTCCAACAGCGAAAGAGCTGCATCGGGTTCCATGCCTGGCGCAATCGGTGACAGAAATGAGAAAGTCGCCGTTCCGCCGTGTTTCATCCCATTCTTGGGCCAGAACAAGCCAGAATTGAGGGCAAGAGGGACTATTGGCAAATCGAGATCCTGGTAAAGGGCAACGACACCGGATTTATAGTTGCGCTTTGCGCCAGCGGGAACACGTGTGCCCTGAGGGAATATCACGATCGGTCGTCCCTCGGCCTTTGCCTGTTGAGATGCGGTCAGCATGTCGCCCACCGCGCGCCGACCGGCGCTACGATCGATCGGGATCATTCCGGTTTGCTTTAAATACCGTCCCCAGATCGGAATCCTCAGCAGTTCTTTTTTCAGTACGATCGCCGGGTCGTTCAATATCAGGTGCAATTTCATTGTTTCGAACGTCGATTGATGCTTGGCGGCCACGATAAAAGCGCCATGACTGGGCAAGTTCTCACGGCCGATAACTCGGTAATCCAAACCCAGGACACGCCGCTCGATCCAGGCGACGGAGCGCACCCATAGCAGGGCCATTGCAAGCGCGCCCTTGCGCGGCAGCAAGGGTCCGAAAGCAAGTCCTATGCAGCAGATGCCGGTCCACAGTGGAAACAGCAGCGAAAATGCCACGCTACGCAGTCGCTTCATCGAACCTCTATGCACTTTCGAAGAGATGGGCGAACAGGAAGCGCCATTTGGCGACCAAATATTTGCCGTATTCGCCTAAGAGAAGATTGAACATCGTGCGATCGCGCCACCAAGGCTCGGTGATGGAGCGTGTCGGTCGAACCGGATTGGGGTCGATGACGAGGTCGGGGGCCTCCATCCGGAACTCTATCAGCGCTCGGGGCATATGATAATCCGCAGTAACGAGGCGCATGCTCTTAAAGTGATTGGCGCGCATCCAGGCGACGCTCTCTACCGAATTGCCGAACGTGTCGCCCGCCGTGTCTCCAAGGTCGATCCGAGCTGCGACGGCAGGGTCGAGCGGGGGGGAGCCTGTTCCCGCCCTGTCGATTTTCAACAGCTCCGCGACGTCCACACCGCGATGAACACCGGATACGAACAATCTCTCCGCCTTGCCGGCCTCCAGCAAAGAAAGTCCCGTCGGTATACGTTCACCTCCGCCCGTCAGCACGACGATAGCGTCGGTATGGGATTGATCTGTTGTCGCCTGCGGGAGGTTATCGACGAAGCGAACAAACCCGATCGCTATCGGCAACAGAACTGCCAAGACAACCAGAAGTGCGCGCGAGATCGCTCCGAGGGCCGCCTTAGCTATTTGCCCACGACCTCTTTTCACGGCAACCGGCGTGCCAAGCTATAGGCCGTCATTCGCGCAACCAATGTAGCCAACAATGTTGCACCGATCGGAACTGCTAACAGAAAAGCCACATCCTTCGCCGTCAGGTACAATTGGGGAATCATCGGTGCGATGGATAGGTCTACTCTCCCGGCAATCACGATGATCGTAGCGGAGATAGCCGCGCCGATCAGTGAGCCGACTGCCGCTGAGCGAAATGGGTCAGTTTGAAATTGGCGCGCGATATAGCCATCTGAGGCGCCAAGCGTATGCAAAAGCTCAATTTCCGAACGATTTATCGCAAGCCGGGCTCTGGCCGCAGCGGCGATAGTCGATAAGGCGGTCAGTATGATCGCACTGAATAGCGATAAGCCGAACACCTCGCCTGTTTGAGCTATCCGCACCGGTATGCGTGTCCAGCTCTCATGGTCGTCGAGCTTGGCATTTGGAAGAACAGCGGACAATCGTTCCGAGAATAGGGATGAAGTAATTTGATCGGTCGGACTGACGTGAAGGTCGATCAAAATCGGCAGCGGCAACTCAGCCGCGAGAGCGTCGACGCCCAGCCAGGGATCGAGAAGGCGGCGCAATTCGTCCTGTGTGATAAGGCGAGCATCGATCACGCCGGGTATCGTGCGCAGGATTGAGAGCGCCTTTTCCACGTCTACAGGATGCAGCGTGTCGGACGATTCCATCTCGATGGTCCAGCGGTCAGCCAAAGCATGACGCCATTCGACGTCTAGATGGTGGAGCGCCGCTGCCCCGGCCAGCACAAGAATGCTAAGGGCGACCATCATGGCAGACACGAAGACTGACAATGCCGTCATCGCCCGATTTTCGTTTTGAATCGGAATTCGAGTCATAACTTCATCCCGAATTCGACGGGTATGCGAACCAAATGACCGTCCATCAATTCCAGTCGAGTGTGAGGGAAACGCCTAATCAGATTTTCGTTGTGTGAAGCTATTATCACTGCGGTGCCCAACCGGTGCAGTTCTTCGAATAGTCGCATTACGCGCTGACCGATAACATCGTCGACACTTCCCGTCGGTTCGTCCGCAAGAAGAAGTCCAGGGCGCCCTACGACCGCTCGGGCGATCGCGACACATTGTTGCTCACCGCCGGATAACGCGCGCGGGCTCACGTGCATGGCCTTGCCGAGGCCAACCCATTCCAGAATTTCCGTTACGTTTCGGCTGAGTATTCGCTCCTTTTCACCGGCTAGCCGCAAAGGAAGGGCAACGTTGTCGAATACCGACAGATGCTCGAGTAGACGAAAGTCCTGAAACACGATGCCGATTTTGCGTCGGAGCAAGGGAGTCTTCGCGCGCGCCAGCATTGCGACATTTTCGCCCATAATCGACAGAAATCCGCGCGTGGGGCGACGGTCGAAATGCATCATGCTCAATAACGTTGATTTTCCAGCGCCGCTTGGCCCGGTCAAAAAATGAAAGCTGCCGGCCTCGATTGTGACGCTGATATCATGCAGAATTTCCGGGCCGACGCCGTACTGGAAGCCGACTTTATCGAAGCTGATCATTGCGACTCGGCTCTGCGCTGAAAAAGATGGTCCTCAATATTGTTGCAGAAGCCGGCGCAGATAGTCGAGTTCCTGTCGGGGTCGTTCATGCTCCGCTGCCCGCTTGCGAAGCTCGTCCAATATTTCGCGAGATCGTTGCATCTCTCGGTCGGTGGGAACTTTTACGCTCTTGCCTGCGTCGAAACGGGCCCTCCCGAGGGGATCGCGATTGCCTTTCCCATCGCCCTTGAGCTCGGTTTGTCCTTGCTGCGACAATTGATCGGATAGGGACTGCGCGGCGTCGTCTAACTGTCCTGCTGCTTGCTCCTGATCGCCTTGAGCGCCCCCCTTGGTTCCACGCTTCAGCGCCTTGGCTGCGTTGCGCATTGCCTTGTCCGCCGCCCCCAGCGATTGAGGAATATCTCCCATCGATTCGCCGATCTCTTGGGCTGCATCCCCAAGCGATTTGCGCAAAGCCTCTTGATTCTCAGCCGCGTTGGGGTCGTTACCGTTTTCAAGGTCGCGTTGCTTCTTCGCCAGATCCTTGAGTTCCTGAAGAGATTTTTGTCCCTGTTCGTTTTTCTTACCCGCTTCCCCGGCCTTCATATTTTCAAGAAGGGATTTGATGTAATCCAGCATGTCCTGCGCTGCGTCGCGCGACCCGGTTTGCGCCATCTGGTTCATCTTATCGACCTGATCGTTCAGATCGTGCTGATCGATTGTTTGTGTGTTCGGGTCGGACTGAGAAGCGTCTTGTTTTTCTCCGTTTTCCTTCTGTTTGCGTAGATTTTCTGCCATCGCTGCAATGTCGCGATTCATTGCCTCTTTAAGGTTCTGAGTTAGGCGAGCAATTTCCGACGCGGTTGTATTGGGGTCTTTTAGGGCTCTTTCTAACGCGTCCTCGGCGGCTCGCAGTGCCTTTTCGGCTTCCGGCCGGTTGCCGTCTTCAATCTTCAGCGCGGCGTTCCAAAGCAAATCTTCGATCCTTGCGACTGCAACCTGATCGTCGGGTTGCAGGTGGCGCAACTCGATGATAGCGCTGCGCAAGGCCAGGAAAACGCCAAGCTCTTCGCCATAAACCTCAGGATGATCCGCCACATTGGAAAGCTGAAGGGCAAGCTGCGGACGCGATCCGTCAGCAAAGATGATGTGTTTGCGAATAGCCGCGATTGTCTGCGCGGTTGCATTCATGAACCTGCGCTCCGGCAATACGAAGAGGACTTCTGAGCTTTCGTTGGTCTGCCCCGCGGTATCCGTCACGATGAGCTTGCCCAAGACCTGCAAGCCTGCCCAAGGGTGGGCTGTCAGATCCTGGAGGCTGCTGCCGCGCAGATCTTTTTCGTTTTGACCTGATGCAAGCAAAGCAATGACAGGGTCGGCCACAATTTCTGGCTGTCCGGGCACCCGTCTTACACGCAGTTCGACGCCGGCAACGCCATAGTCGTCTGTTGCGTGATAATCGAGTTTGAGTGCCCCGGATTGCATCGTGGAGGGCGGACTCGCGAATTCTACCATTGGCAAAGCATCGGGAATGATGGTGACTTGCCAGCGTGAAAGACTAAACCAGCCGCGTCTGATGCTCATAGTTCCGGCAGTCGTGATCGTCTTGGTCAGGGCGAAGCCCCCGCCATCGACATGCTTAAAGTCTTCGCGCGCGTCTCCAAGTACGAGACGCGGCGTCCGGGATCCACCGGTGACATGCGCCTCCAGCGTGCTGCCGACCGGAACGTAGACCGGCGTCTCGTCGTTGATTTTCAGAAGTATTGGTGCAAGCCCTGTATAGGCGGGCGGCTTGATCCAAGCTTCCACCGGAACGGTCGAGGCCGATGACGCAAAGCTTGGCGTAAGTGCCGCAACTATCAGGCGTCCGGCTCTAGGGCCTGCGATCACGACACCTAACACTAAGGTAATGACCACGAGGAACCGCAGCGCCCGTGGATCGCGTTCCGGCAGACCGGCGTGCGGAACTGATACCCGCAATCGACCGATATCGTTACGGCGTCTCTCTTGATGCAGACGCCAAAGCGAAGCGCTCGTGTTATCTTCGGCACCGGCTGGCCGATCGTTAAGAACCTCGAAAGGTCTGTGTGCGAGTTCGCTGTCCCGTTCCACCCTGCGTTCTGCAGCGCCTGATGCCGGAGCCGAGAAGCGGCGCAATCCGGAACGGATCGACCATGCGAGCAGGGCCAAAAACGACAACAGAGCGAAAAGGTGGAGTATCGCCGGCAATGCCGATAGTACCCCAAACAAAGCGGCGACAACGAAGACGCCCGACAAAGTGACCGGCTGCCAAAAGGAAGCAGCAAGCGCCTCGGTCCACAGAACGAGGCTGGCCAAGCCGGTAAATCGCCCAATTCGCTTTTCGAGGCGCGATAATCCGGCAGGACGGGTCCGCCCCGTATTCATGCGCGCTTCCGCACGACGGTCTCGTCATCCCGAGCAATTTGGCCCAGCCAATCGGGAATATGCTCGTTCGCGAACATAGCTTCCACTTTTTGACGGGACCGGACCACATCGAATCGGTCGTTCTGCACGAGTACTTCGGCTGCCAGCGGGCGGGCATTGTAAGTCGACGACATGCTTGAACAATAAGCACCCGCCGCGCCAAAAACCACCAGATCGTCAGCGTAAAGCGGTGGAAGCAGTCGCGCCCTTGCGAATGTGTCACCGGTTTCGCAGACCGGACCAACCACGTCGATTTCGGTTAACGTCGCACCAGAGGCAGGCTGTACAACCGGCTGGATCGGGTGATATGCGCCATACATGCTAGGCCGTATCAGGTCGTTCATTCCTGCATCGAGGATCAGGATATCGTTTGAGGCGCCACTCTTGCGGTAGACTACCCTGCTTAGAAGCACACCGGCAGTTGCAACGATCGACCTGCCCGGTTCGATCGCGAGCCGGCAGCCCAAATTGCCCACCGTGTCACAGACGATCGTTGCGTATTCCTCGAGCGACGGGGGCGATTCATCCTTGTAGGTGATGCCGATACCTCCGCCCAGATCCAACGCGGTTACGCTGAGCCCTTGACCTCGCATCTCCTGCACCAAGCCGGCTATCTTGAGATAGGCGTTCTTATAGGGCGTCAGGTCGATCAGTTGTGACCCGATGTGAAGCGCGAGCCCAATCGGCTCGAGACCGGCAAGTCCGGCTGCGCGCCGGTAAACCGATATGACGTCGTTATAGGCGATACCGAACTTATCACCTCGTTTGCCGGTCGATATTTTTTCATGCGTGCGGGCATCGACGTCGGGGTTGACCCGCAAGGCGATGCGCTGCCGACGCCCGGCTTCGCGTGCGACCTGATCGAGTACATCGAGTTCCGGTTCGGACTCGACGTTGATCTGGGCAACTCCGGCCAAGACTGCGGCTGTCAATTCTTCTCGAGTCTTGCCGACACCTGAAAAGACGATTTTCGAGGCTGGAATTCCGGCGGCCAGAGCGCGTTTGAGTTCGCCCAGTGAAACGATATCCGCGCCGGCGCCAAACCTGCCGAGCAACCCTACGACAGCAAGATTGCTGTTAGCCTTAAGGGCAAAATGAATGCCCAGATTTTGACCCCCGAACGCCATTTCGTAGTTGCGATAATTGCGCTCAAGAATCGTGGATGAATAGACGTAGGTCGGAGTGCCGACAGCATCAGCGATGCTAGTTAGCGCGACCCCGTCGGCGTGCAGCACGCCATTAATATAGGCAAATCCGCTCACAGATGTGTTCCCGGAGCGTCGGTTGGTGGATAACGTTTAGGGTATTTCTCATGCGTGGCGTCCGGCGGATCCAAGAACCGGGCCCGCTTGCCGCACCCCGAAATGCTCAGCGCGATCAATACGAGCAGAGCGCAGGATACAATTTTCATAGGAACCTCGCTTTGGCGGCGCTGACCGCTTCGCGCACGCGATCTGGGGAAGTTCCGCCCTCGCTAGTCCGGCTGGCAACTGAGGCTTCTACGGTCAAGACGGCTAAGACCCGCTCATCGATCTTGGTGTGTACTGCGCGAAATTCGTCTAGCGACAGATCATACAGTTGTACGCCGCGCGCTTCGGCTCGCTTAACGAGGCTGCCTGACACGTGATGTGCCTCCCGAAATGGAAGGCCAAGTGTACGAACCAGCCAATCGGCGAGGTCAGTTGCCGTGACATAGCCGCGATCGGCAGCACGCCGCATCGAATCCGCATTCACCTTCATATCCGCGACCATACAAGTCATAGCTGCGAGCGCCAACGCGAGCGTGTCCTCTGTATCAAAAACCGGCTCTTTGTCTTCTTGCATGTCTTTGGAGTAGGCGAGGGGGAGGCCCTTGAGCGCAATCAGCAACGCATTGAGGTCCCCGATGACCCGTCCAGTTTTCGCCCGTACCAATTCCGCCGCATCGGGATTGCGTTTCTGGGGCATTATTGAACTGCCGGTGGTGAACCCGTCGGATAGCCGCACAAAGGCGAATTGGTCTGAAGACCACAACACCAGTTCTTCGGCCAAACGAGACAAATGAACCGTAAGAATCGCGGCCGTTGCCAGGTAGTCGAGGGCGAAGTCGCGATCGGACACGGCGTCGATAGAATTGGCGGACGGCCGGCTAAACCCGAGTGCGGAAGCTGTCGAGCGCCTATCGATGGGATAGGGGGAGCCAGCAAGTGCGGCGGCGCCCAACGGGCAATCTTCAGCCCGCCTGTGTGCGTCGGTTACCCGGCTGCGGTCTCGACCGAGCATTTCGACATAGGCCAACAGGTGGTGCCCAAAGGTGATAGGTTGAGCTAACTGCAGGTGAGTGAAGCCCGGCATGATTGTCGACGCATGCTTTTCCGCTTGGTCGATCAATGCCGCCTGGAGGGCTTTGATATCGCTATCAAGCCGGCCAAGCGCATTGCGTACCCACAACTTGAAGTCTGTCGCCACCTGATCGTTGCGGGACCTTGCAGTATGCAGTCTGCCAGCTGCAGGGCCTATGAGTTCTGCCAAACGTGCCTCGACATTCATATGAATGTCTTCGAGTTCGGTCTTGAATTCGAACCGGCCTTCGGCGATTTCAGTCTCAATCAGCGTGAGGCCGCGCGCGATCTCGGCTTCGTCGCTGGAAGAAATAATGCCCTGAGAAGCCAGCATTGCCGCATGGGCTCGTGACCCTTGGATATCTTCGCGCCATAGCTTGCGGTCAAAACCAATGGATGCATTGATCCGCTGCATGATAGAAGACGGTCCAGATTCAAATCGGCCGCCCCATAGGCTGTTTGCCCCCTGCAATTGTGCGGAGTTTGTATCGTCTGGGATCGGTTGCTCGGCGTTTGCCGATTTCGTTGAAGAGGAATTGCTCATGGTTGGCGTATCGATATCATATTCTCGCGGAATCTCATGGGCTCGTTGCAGGTGGTCGTTGCCTGTCGTGCTGGGTTTGCTGCTGCTTTTCGCGCCGACCACGGCCGGTGCTGAAACAGCAAAGCCCGGGCAACTTATCGAGACAAAGCCCGGCAAGCCAGTCCCAGAGCTGACACTAACCGATCTTGACCAGGAACAGCCGACCAATCTTGCCGCCTATAAGGGCAAACCGCTTATCGTGAATCTTTGGGCTACTTGGTGCGGGCCCTGCGTGACCGAAATGCCGTCGCTGATGAAGCTGGCGGGAGACTTGAAAGAGCAGGGCGTCGCTGTGGTCGCGATTTCGGAGGACCGTGGCGGCAAGTTTGTTGTCGATCCTTTTCTAAAAGAACATGGCATCTCTGGCCTGCCTGTCTATCTCGACAAGACGATGTCCACCGGCAAGGCCTTGAAAGAGGCGACAATCCTGCCGATGACCATCTTGATCGATGCAGACGGTAACGAAGTGGGGCGGGTAAAAGGCGACCGCGACTGGGATTCGCCTGAAAGCAAGGCCGAGATCATCAAAATATTCGGGCTAAGATCCTGATACCCGTTATTTCCCGTCGACGGTAAATGCCAGCAACGCGTTGCCGGGATGCTGGACGGGGGTGACCCCTGAATTCACCAGTAGAATGCCGTCGCCGATTGTCTGCCCTCCCATATCGATGGCACCGCCCTTGGCCTGAATTCCGTTGACGCCCGCAAAAGTCTGCGCCGTATCGAAATCCCACAAGATGCTGCCATCCTTGGCAGAATAGCCTCGAATATGACCATCCCATGAGCCGACAAATACTAGGCCGGGAATTGCGGTTACGCCACTTGGCTGTGCCTTGGAGCAGTTGACTGTACCCCAACTGCACACCGGGTTGGGAGCGGGCGTGTGCCAGACGACTTCACCGGTTTCGGCATTGATTGCGGTTACTCCGCCGGGTTCGTTCGGGGCGATAGCGATTGCATCGCCTATAGCCACATAAACGTTCGCGCCATCTGCTGCCGGTCCCCATTCGACACCACCAGTGCTGCTCCCGCCCGCCAACTTACGTTGCCATAATAGCTTGCCTTTGGCTGCTGGGTCGAAACCATAGACCACGCTGGATTTTGCGCCTGCAAGGATGACTTGTTTGCCGTTGGGCAGAGTGTCGAGGATCGGCGAACTGCCGAAGTCATAGTCCGGGCCCGTCGGTTTCGGGCAGTTGCCTGCGGTTTGCTCCGGACAGCCAACGAGCCAATTATCATCTTTGCGAACTTGGTTAACCCAGCGCCGGGTTCCTGTGGCCATATCCAGGGCCATCACGGCATCCGACGCATCCACCGGGACCTCGGTGTAGGAATCACCGGTGCCGATATAAATGAGCTGTCGCTTTGCATCAACTGTGGGGGAATCCCATATCGCTACGCCAGCCGGACCGAACATCTGCGTTCCCGTGGCATTAGTCCGAGTCTTCTTGGGTTTCTGCTGGATCGGATAGCTTTGCCACAAGATTTTGCCCGTTGCAGCATCGAGTGCGACGACGCTGCCGCGGAATGTACAGCATTGATATGTCGGCGTGGCGCCTGAGACCTCCTCCATTGAGGAAACGGGAACAAACAGGTGCCCGTCATACAGCTTCGGGGCGCCGGTGATGCGTGCCAGAGGGTGTTTTTCGACTGGTGTGGCCCAGATCGGCTCACCGGTCATCGCATCTACCGCATGCGCAACGCCTTTTTCGTCGCCGAAATACGCCGCATATTTCGCATGAGGCCCTTTCGATAGAGCGCCGATGCTGATCGCAGTTCTAACAGGGGTCCCTAGATCATAGACCCAATGCGTGCAGCCGGTTTGTGCATCCAGCGAAAATACCTGCCCTTCGCGAGTTTCGATGAACACCCGCCCGCTCACCATGATCGGTTGACCATAGGCGATGCCGGGATAAGCAAAGGCCCATTTGACCTTCAGTTTCGGAACGTCATCGCTCTTCAATCCCGGATTTGGCTGATAGCGAGTATTCTCTGGATTATTGCCCCAACCGTTCCATCCCGGCTTAGTCAGATCGATCGGTCCTCCATCGCTCTTACAGAGATTGGCATGAATGTCGGGTTGTGGGTCGCTACCCGGCTCACGGCCGGTGAGATACACCGCGACGTCATGAATTTGGGTTGCGTCCAAAGTTTTTGCCATTGGGCGCATAACACCCTTTGAGAGGGTATTGATGATGCTTTCGGGTGACCTGAGCATCGATACAAAACTACGGGCAGGGATTCTCCCAGTTGGGTGATCGTGGCATTCCGCGCAATGCTGATCATAAACGGCGCCACCGTTCGAGGCTTCGCCCGAAGGGACGGCGCCGGCGGGTGCTTGAACAGGTTCGGCGAGAGATTTCGAGGGATGCCCGTAACCGATAACGGCAAAACTCAGCGCGGCGAGGAAATATCGATACACAGTAATCTTCCCTATCTCATGCGGCCTGGTGCGATCCAGGTCGTCCTTTGGGTCGTAAATGAGTGAAGGCCGTTTACGCATTCTCCGGTTTCAATCCGGTCGGGGCAAGGAACAAGTTTAAGAAACGCAGGAAATTATGTGCAATGCCGTTACCTTCAGAGCACTGCAGTTTGGTCGGAGAGGCTAGCCGAGCAAGGGTGGCTATGCTTTGGAAAAGAATGTCAAAACGCTTCAAGTTAAAGACATGAAATTGCCTGTAAGCGGTTCGACGTTGGGTTCCGGATTCCCGACCGATCCTGGGGCTGAGAGGGCGGCATTATCCCGCTTGCGCGTGGCTGCAAACCTTTCGGGCGGAACCGCGGTTCGCGAAATTCGCACTGGAATCCAATCCGAATTCGATGGTTGGTGGTTTGGGCTTCGGCTCTGGCGATGGGGCACGAGAGTGGCCGACGCCGTGCTCTCGATTCGTGGCACCGGCGGCGGAGTCGCATCCGCGATTGAGCAATTCATGCGCCAGTCAGACATCGATGTGGCGCGCTTTGCAATCGTGCGATCACAGATGGAACCGGCCGACATCACACGGGAGGCACACAGTCGCCGGGGTGTTTGGTATTTTCTGGGCAGACAAGAACAGCGCGATCTGCTGACGATTGGCTCTGAAATTAATTCTTTCGTCGCCGGTCTTGGTCGCGGCTTGCGGCGAAATATAAGGCGAACCGCGCGCGTTGTTGCTGAACTAGGTATTCGATACTCATTTCATGAGAGGTCGGGTCCACTAGAAGTTGGCGAAGAAGTTGCTGGTCTCGCAGCACGCAATCGCCCGGTAGCCATTCCTTTAGAGGGATTGGATGTCTTCGAGGGAATGTTGTCGCATCGACCGACGAGCTTCGAGTCTCGTTTGGATGCAGAAGACGGATCATTAATTAGCTTGTGCCGCGGTTTTATTCAGGGTCGCACAGCCTATTTGGTCTATCAAATGAACGATCCGGCACGATCGAAAATCAGCTTGGGCTTATTCCATAATTTTAAGTTGATAGAAGAATTAATGGCGCTTGGTGCGACCGAATTGATTTTTGTCATGGGTGCGCATCAACTTAAGTCGGCCTGCCGAATTTCATCGAAGGACGAACTTATTACGATCCGTCCAACTGTTCGGGGTCTGGCGATCGCGCTTACGCTCGCGGTCGCTCTGAGGGGAACGCGCTTCGGTGATGGGGTAAGGGAAGTTCTTAAATCCATCGCCCGTTACTGGTTCGGATTACCGAAAGCGGCCTATGATCGGAGGGTAAACTTGCTGACGCCTCCCGGCAAGAATTGGGCACCGGCGATAGCTGCACTCCTCGGTGTTGGCGTATCGATCGGAGCGGTGGCTGCCGGGGTTATGATGCGACAAGGTCTGGGCTCATTATCCTATATTATGGCTTACCCGGCATTCATGGTTGCCACCTATTTTGCCGGCGCTTGGACTGGACTGCTAACGATTGCGCTGGGTGGCTTGGGAATTTTATACTACGTCATTCCACCGTATAATTCATTCGCACTCGAACGGGCCAGCGACATTTGGGCCACGGCGATCTATATGGTGAGCGCATTGGGGCTTTGGCGTTGGTGGGCGCGCCGGACCAAGCCACTGCAAGCAGTCTAATCGACGGTCGCTCTCATAGGCCGGGAGACAGGAAATAATCCCGTGTCCATTTCAAGCGACAGTAAAGCAGAATGTCTTTTGCCTGCAATCCAAGCGCGAGTGGTCAACGCTAACGGCCTGTCGTTTGAGATACTCGAGAGCGGAGGGGGCGATAAACTCGTCCTTTGTTTGCACGGCTTCCCGTCTCATGCGATCTGCTGGCGAGATCAGCTTCCAGCTTTGGCCCGTCTCGGTTTTCGTGCTTGGGCTCCTAATCAACGTGGGTATGGCGGAACATCCCGCCCCAAGGGTTCTATAAACTACACCGTTGACCTTCTTCTTGCCGATATCGCCGCCGTCATCGACGCTTCGGGTGCGCGTTCGACAGTAATAATCGCCCACGACTGGGGTGGATTACTGGCTTGGTTCTTTGCCGCTCGACGCATACGACCCATAGCCAAGCTGATCATTCTGAATGCGCCGCACCCGGCCTGTGCCGCCGTAGCCTATCGCCGTTGGCGGCAGATGCGAAAAGGTTGGTACATATTGGCTTTCCAGATTCCCTGGGTGCCGGACTTTATCCTGGGATTTAATCGTGCTTGGCTCATTGGTAAACTAATTGCCTGGGTAGCTGGACCAAGGAAAGTTTTCGATGCGGCCACGCTCGACTTTTATCGATCGAACGCATCCGGTCGCGGTGCTGTTACGGCAATGCTGAATTGGTATCGTGGCCTGACGCGCGGCGGTGTTCCCCTCGAAATGGCCGGACGTTTTCCAACAATTGACACGCCTGCACTCATAATCTGGGGCGAGGGCGACGTGGCTCTCGATCGGTCATGCATCGAGGGGGTTGAGGCATATGTCCCAAACGTCACCATTCGCTATCTTCCGGGTGTCTCCCATTGGGTGCAGGAGGAAGTCCCCGATACGGTTAACCGTCTGATCGAAGCATTCCTGACTGATCGCCTAGTTCCCGACCACTGACCCTCAACGTGTAGGGACGGGAACTTCGCCGCGATAATCATAGAATCCGCGTCCCACCTTGCGGCCGATCCAGCCAGCTTCGACGTATTTTACGAGAAGCGGGCAGGGACGGTATTTGGAATCGGCCAGACCTTCGTAAAGCACCTGCATGATTGATAGGCATGTGTCGAGACCAATAAAATCGGCAAGCGCCAACGGCCCAAGTGGGTGGTTGACGCCGAGATGCATTGCGATGTCGATCGCTTCGACTGAGCCGACGCCTTCGTAGAGTGTATAGATTGCCTCATTGATCATCGGCATTAAGATCCGATTGACGATGAAAGCGGGGTAATCCTCAGATAGTGCGATCTGCTTGCCCAGCGTCTCTTCGCAAAGGGCGCGGATCGCTTCGTAAGTTGCGTCGTCGGTCGCGATGCCGCGGATCAATTCGACCAACTGCATGACCGGTGCGGGATTCATGAAATGCATCCCGATAAACTTCTCGGGACGGTCTGTAGCCGCAGCTAGGCGCGTAATCGAAATCGACGAGGTGTTACTGGCCAGCAGCGCATCGGGTTTAAGATGCGGAGTCAGGGTTCTGAAGATCTCCCGTTTGACATCCTCTCGCTCCGTAGCCGCCTCGATCACTAGATCGCAGTCGCCGAACTCAGAAAAATCATCTGTGGTGCGAATGCGCGCTAGGGCTATCTGCTTGTCTTCTCCCGTGAGCTTGCGCTTCGCGACCTGCCGCTCGAGCGTGCGGTCGATAGCCTCAATCGCCTTTTTGAGCTGATCGGGGTTCAAATCCTGGATGGTAACTTCCAAACCGGAGACAGCGCATACATGCGCGATCCCTGTACCCATCTGGCCCGCCCCGACGACTCCGATCTTTCCGATGCCCATATTAGATCTCTCGGGAGGTGGGTGGCAGCCTTGTCAGGCCTTTCCGATTTCTTCGGCAAGCTCAGGCATGATTTTGAAAAGATCGCCAACTAATCCGTAATCGGCAACCGAAAAGATCGGAGCTTCGGAGTCCTTGTTGATGGCGACGATTACCTTGGAGTCCTTCATGCCGGCCAGATGCTGAATAGCGCCGGAGATGCCGACCGCGATGTAAAGGTCTGGGGCGACGATTTTCCCGGTTTGGCCGACCTGATAGTCGTTGGGAACGAACCCCGCATCGACGGCTGCGCGGGACGCACCGATTGCCGCGCCGATCTTGTCGGCTACGGCCTCGAGAAGCTTAAAGTTTTCGCCGTTCTGCATGCCTCGGCCGCCTGAAATCACACGACGCGCCGACGTCAGCTCAGGCCGTTCAGACTTCGACAATTCCTGGCCGACGAATCGCGATAGCCCGGCATCGCCAGTCGAAGCAATCTTTTCGATTGGAGCCGAGCCGCCATCTGCAGGTGCTGCATCAAATGCCGTTCCGCGGACTGTCAGAACCTTGACCTTGTCGGCAGTCTGAACCGTGGCGATGGCATTGCCGGCGTAAATCGGACGCGTAAATGTATTTGGCCCTTCAACGCTCATGATCTCGCTGATCTGCTGCACATCCAGCAAGGCCGCGACGCGCGGCATCGTGCTTTTACCGAACGACGTGGCCGTCGCGATCAGAAATTCGTGGCTCTGCCCCAAGGCTGCAATCAGAGGGGCGACGTTTTCCGGCAGGCCATGGGCCAGTTCCGGCGCTTCGGCGAGGAGAACCTTGGTGACGCCGGGGATTTTTGCCGCAGCTTCCGCAGCTGCCTGGCACGCATTTCCGGCGACCAGGACCGTGATATCGCTACCCAACTTGGTCGCTGCGGTTACGGCGTTGCGGGTGGCAGCTTTCAGTGACTGATTATCATGCTCGGCGATGACGAGAATGCCCATGGTCAGATAACCTTTGCTTCGTTTTTCAACTTGTCGACGAGTTCCTGTACTGAGGCGACCTTCACTCCCGCTCCGCGCTTGGGCGGTTCGACGACCTTCAAAGTTGTTAGGCGCGGCGATACATCGACGCCGAGATCGGCGGCGCTGACCGTGTCCAACTGCTTCTTTTTCGCCTTCATGATATTCGGTAACGACGCATAGCGCGGTTCGTTTAGCCGAAGGTCAGTTGTAACGATCGCGGGCAGCTTAAGCTCATCAGTCTCCAAGCCCCCGTCGACTTCGCGAGTGACAGTGATCTTACCTTCGCCGAGTTCGACCTTAGAGGCGAATGTCGCCTGTCCCCAACCCAAAAGTGCAGCCAACATCTGACCGGTCTGGTTCGAATCGTCGTCGATCGCCTGTTTTCCCAGAATGACCAGCTCGACGGATTCTTTCTCCACCAAAGCCTTTAGCAGTTTGGCGACTGCGAGGGGCTCGACGCCCTCTTCCAGCACCAGAATGCCGCGGTCGGCGCCGATCGCCAGAGCTGTCCTGATTGTCTCTTGCGCTTGAGCCGGTCCTACGGACACAGCGATGACTTCTTGAACTTTGCCAGCTTCCTTTAGGCGCACGGCCTCTTCGACAGCAATCTCGTCGAACGGATTCATGGACATTTTTACATTCGCGGTATCGACCCCCGTTCCATCCGGCTTTACTCGGATTTTAACGTTGTAGTCGATGACGCGTTTGACAGGGACGATGACCCTCATTGGCTGTTCCATAATTTCGTTGCGTTTCCGCAGGCGAGGCCGAATGCGGCAGGCAGCGGATTGGAATGGCGCGCACCTTAGAAGTCTGCTCAGCGGGCTGTCAACGCGGCGGTCAGACTGAAACCAGTCTAGATGCCTTCGGTGTCTCGTCCGTTCGGCCGATGTCATTAAAATCCGGACATGCATCTCTAATATAATAAATAGTCCTGACATTCAGATGCGTGATCGGAGCCTCAGCCCCTTACAAGTCGCGGTCGAAATGATAGGTATGGGTGAATTGGCGGGTAAGTTTACATGTTTACCGGAATCATAACCGACCTGGGCACGCTGAAATCCATCGTGTCGGGCTCGTCTACGCGTTTTGAAATTGCCACTGCCTACGATCTTGCGACTGTCGCAATTGGGGCCTCGATTGCGTGCGCGGGCGTTTGTCTGACAGTTATTGAGCGCAGCGGCGATAGTTTCATCGTCGAAGTGTCCAACGAAACCATCGCGCGAACGACGCTTGGCGGTTGGCGGACCGGACAGCGGATCAACCTCGAACGTCCGCTTCGGGCCGGCGACGAACTTGGCGGCCATATTGTGACCGGCCATGTTGATGCGGTATCCGAGGTGATTGAACGTACACCCGATGGTGCCAGCGTTCGGTTCAGGTTTGCGGTGCCTGCTGAGCTTGCCGGTTTTATCGCATCGAAGGGGTCGATCACGATCGACGGCGTATCGCTAACTGTCAATGAAGTTGAAGAAGGATATCTGGGTGTGAATTTGATACCGCACACGCTTGAGGTGACCAGCTTGGGAGCGCTCGAAGCAGGAACCAGGGTAAACTTCGAGGTCGATCTGGTTGCTCGATATCTCGCAAGACTCATTCGCCCCGAACTCATGAGGGCGGCATGAAGCCGAAGAGGGTTGTTTGGCCGGACGATCGCTCAGCGATCTCGACTCCGGCAGAGCTGATCGAAGAGGCTAAAGCCGGCCGCATCTTCATCATGATCGACGACGAGAATCGCGAGAATGAGGGTGATCTGATTATTCCGGCCGAGCATGCAACGCCTGACGCGATTAATTTCATGGCGCGGTACGGACGCGGGTTAATCTGCCTGGCACTTGATCGTCACAGAGTTGAGACTTTAGGTCTGCCTCTGGTTGCAAGACAAAACGCGTCGCGCCACGGAACAGCCTTCACCATTTCGATCGAAGCTCGCGACGGCGTCACAACCGGCATTTCGGCCGCCGACCGCGCGCGAACGATCGAGGTAGCGATCGACCCCGAATCAAATGCCCGCGACATTGTCACGCCCGGCCATGTGTTTCCCTTGGCTGCGCGAGACGGCGGCGTTCTTGTTCGGACTGGGCACACAGAAGCCGCAGTCGATATTTCGCGCTTGGCAGGCCTTAATCCCTCGGCCGTGATCTGCGAGATCATGAACGATGATGGGAGCATGGCGCGTCTTCCCGACCTGATCGCCTTTGCGCAGCTTCACGGTATGAAGATCGGGACAATTGAAGATCTGATCTCCTATCGTCGCCGCACGGAGAAGCTGGTTGAAAAAATCCTGGAAGAGCCCTTCGACAGTCATACCGGGGGCGAATTCAAGCTGATGATTTATGTTAACAAAGTGGCCTACGCCGAACATATCGCCCTAGTTAAGGGAGACGTATCGAAACCAGGCCCCGTGTTGGTTCGTATGCATTCGGTCAATATTCTGGACGACGTCCTGGGCGACCGCGCATCGACACGAAGTCGTGATCTGCATGCTAGCATGGAGGCGATCGGTCGCGAGGGGCGCGGTGTTATCGTTATGATCCGGGAGGGCTACCCAACCTTCCTGACCGATAAGTTGAAGGCTCGAAAGGAAGGTGTCGCGCCCGACGGTGGACACGAACTGCGCGACTATGGAATCGGTGCCCAGATCCTTCGCGACCTGGGAGTGAGCGAAATGGTGTTACTGTCCAACAATCCTATGACGGTGGTCGGGCTGGAAGGTTACGGTTTGAAGATAGTATCCCGGCGCCCGATTCCGGAGCTGGACGTATGAGAGCCGACGCTCCGCGAATTCTATTGATTGAGGCGCCGTATTATACCGACATCGCCATCGCTCAACTGCATGGAGCGATGGCAGTTCTGGATGCTGCCGGGGCCAATGTGACACGCGTTACCGTTCCGGGCGCATTGGAAATTCCAGCGGCCATTAGATTTGCTCTTGGTGGACTTTGGGATGGTTATGTCGTGCTGGGCTGCGTAATCCGAGGAGAAACCTCTCATTACGATATCGTCTGCAATGAATGTGCGCGCGGTGTTCAGGATCTTGCGGTTGAGCACGCGCTGGCAATTGGATTTGGTGTACTCACCGTCGAAGACGAGGCTCAAGCCTGGGCGCGTGCGAAACCCTCAGAGATGGATAAGGGCGGCGAGACCGCGCGAGCTTGTCTCGCAATGATCGCACTTCGTCGCGAATTGGCATCGCATTGACCATATTTGTCGGCAAGCGACCCAAGTCGCCGCCAAAGCCGCGTTCTTCGGCCAAAGCTCGGCGCAGCGCAGCGCGCCTGGCTGCCGTTCAAGTGCTTTATCAAATTGCTCAGACGGGTAAGTCGGCAGCCGAAGGTCTTGCTGAGTTCATTGAATTCCGTATCGGCCATGAGGTTGATGGTGCGACCTTCGTATCCGCCGATATCACCCTCCTCAGCGCTATCGTGCGCGGTGCCGATGCCGAACAGGCGCACATAGAAGGATTGGTAGAAGCTGCTGTTCGTCCCCCGCTGGAGCGCCAGCGATTGGAACTGTTGCTGCGGGTAATTCTTATTGCCGGCGTGTGGGAGCTCTTACGCAATCACGACACGCCTGCGGCAATTATTTTGGCTGAGTATGTCGGCATCGCGACGGCCTTCTATGGTGGTGCAGAGCCGGGCTTGATGAACGGCGTTCTGGACCGTGTGGCGCGAACATTGCGGCCTTATGAATTTGGCGTCGTCGGCGAAGGGCAGATTCCAGGCGGAGTAACTCACACGCCTCAGACCAAACCTAACGGCTAAACCACTCCGGTCCGCCCGATTATGGCAAACCAAACCGGTTCACTCGGCGAATTTGGTCGGATTGAACGCTTTTTCAGACCGTTGGCCCGTAACTTTCCGGGTGCGCTGTCGCTAGACGATGATGCGGCGATCATTTCTGTGCCTGTGGGCAAGGAGCTGGTCGTGACCACTGACGCGGTGGTCGCCGGCATTCACTTTTTGCCATCTGATACCCCGGCGGACATTGCTCGAAAGGCTCTGCGCGTAAATCTTTCGGATCTGGCTGCAAAGGGCGCGTGCCCTCTGGCCTATACTCTCACTTTGGCGATCGGGCGCGATGTAGATGACGATTGGATAGAGGCCTTTGCGTCAGCGCTAGCGGATGACCAGACGCGGTACCGAATTGAACTGACAGGGGGCGATTCGGTGTCCACGCTCGGTCCTGTTTGGGTCTCGATCACGGCGTTCGGTCTCGTTGACTCCGGTCGTATGGTCAGACGCAGTGGAGCCCAAGTCGGTGATCGTGTTTTAGTGACGGGTACAGTTGGTGACGCCGCGCTGGGTCTGGCAGCCCTGCAAGGACGCCTCGGTGTCTCTGATGAAGATCGAGCCGAGCTTTCTTCGCGTTATCGTTTGCCGCAGCCGCGAAGTGATTTGGCAGTGGCAGTCGCCGATTTTGCTCATGCCGCCCTCGATGTTTCCGATGGGCTTGCTGCAGACTTCGGCCACCTCTGTCGGGCCTCGGGGGTAGGCGGGAAAATTTGGGCCTCCAATGTGCCGCTCTCTCCAGCTGCGACTAAAATTATCTCAGCCGACCCCAGTTGGCTCCCAGAAGTACTGGGCGGCGGCGACGACTATGAAATTCTCTTGACGGCCCCGCCCGGAGCGGTCCCGGCGCTTGTCGCCGCGGCGACGGGTGTTGGAATTGCATTGACCGAAATCGGTGTGATCGAACCTGGCGGCTCTTCCTCTCGGGCAGACATCGTCGATGACGAAGGTACGCCTCTGGCGCTTCCCAAATCCGGCTGGACCCATAGTTGAATTAGGGTGAGGCGAACTTTTAGCCGACAGTATAGCGCTCCGGTTGTGTCGGTAGCGCTTTACAGTCATTTAAGCGCCCTGTATCCCACGTCGGATGAAACGGGGCGCACCTGTGCAACGTCGCTGAGTCGTGCGCGGGCGCAAAAGGCAAAATAGGGACATCATAATGACAGCCTATGACTATGTGATCATTGGCGGCGGGATTATCGCCGTGCTTTACGGTATTATTGCGGGGCGCTGGGTCCTCGCGAAGGACGCCGGCAACGCCCGGATGCAAGAGATCGCACTTGCGATCCAAATTGGCGCACGCGCCTATCTCAATCGGCAATACACCACCATCGGCATCGTTGGTGTCGTCATCGCGATCATACTCGGCTTTACACTCGGCTATTTAGTCGCAATCGGCTTCGTGATCGGCGCAGTGCTCTCTGGTATCGCGGGCTTTGTTGGAATGAACGTGTCAGTTCAAGCCAACGTGCGTACCGCGCAGGCGGCTACAAAGGGAATGGCGCCGGCTCTGGCTATCGCCTTCACTTCCGGCGCTGTCACCGGCATGCTGGTGGTCGGGCTGGGGCTTCTAGGTGTTGCAGGCTATTACTTCTTCCTCCGCGCACTCGGCATTCCGCAGCGCGAATTGCTTGAAGCGATGGTCGGTCTGTCCTTCGGCGCCTCCCTGATTTCCATCTTCGCTCGCCTTGGTGGCGGTATTTTCACTAAAGGTGCCGATGTAGGCGCCGATCTGGTGGGTAAAGTCGAAGCTGGGATCCCCGAAGATGACCCCCGCAACCCTGCTGTCATCGCCGATAACGTCGGTGACAATGTCGGGGACTGTGCTGGCATGGCGGCTGATTTGTTCGAAACTTATGCGGTCACAACCGTTGCCACGATGCTGCTGGGCTCGATCTTCTTCGAAGGCGAAACCCAGGCCAAGCTGATGCTTTTGCCGCTCCTCATTGGTTCGGTGTGCATCCTCGCCTCGGTCATCGGCACTTTCTTTGTCCGCCTCGGTGGCGGCAAGAATGTGATGGGCGCCCTCTATAAGGGCTTTATCGCAACGGCCGTCATTTCATTCGGGCTAATCCTCGCCGCGATGAATTGGCTTCTGGGGGCGGGTACCAGCTTCACGACCACCGGCGGTGAACTCGTCACCTTCACCTTCAACAACTTGATCATCTGCGTCGTTACCGGACTAGTGGTTACCGGCCTGCTGATCTGGATCACCGAGTACTACACCTCGACGGTCTACCGCCCTGTAAGGTCGATCGCCAAATCGTCCGAAACCGGTCACGGCACCAACGTGATCCAAGGGTTGGCAATTTCGATGGAAGCGACTGCACTTCCAGTTATCGTCATCGCGATCGGCATTATCGTTGCCTTTAGCGAAGCCGGTCTCTACGGCATCGCCATTGCTGCAACGACGATGCTGGCGCTTGCTGGAATGGTCGTGGCGTTGGATGCCTATGGACCGGTGACAGACAATGCCGGCGGTATCGCGGAAATGGCGAACCTGCCTGCGGAAGTTCGAGTTACGACCGACGCGCTCGATGCGGTCGGCAACACCACCAAAGCGATCACCAAGGGCTACGCGATCGGCTCGGCGGGCCTCGGCGCGCTGGTGCTGTTCGCCGCCTACACCAACGACATCAAGCATTTCGTCGATACCGGGGTGCCTTACTTCCAGGGCGTTGGCACGGT
>PLTD01000135.1:38029-44970 GCA_003165335.1 Rhodospirillales bacterium
TTCGCGGCGCTCGGCGCCTCGCTGCTCGGCGTGATCGTCAACGGCCTGTTCGTCGCCATCTCGATGACCTCGGGCGGCGGCGCGTGGGACAACGCCAAGAAGAGCTTCGAGGACGGCTTCGTCGACAAGGACGGCGTCAAGCACTTGAAGGGCTCGGACGCGCACAAGGCGTCGGTGACGGGTGACACCGTCGGCGACCCCTACAAGGACACCGCCGGCCCGGCGGTCAACCCGCTGATCAAGATCATCAACATCGTCGCGTTGCTGCTGCTGGCGATCCTGGCGCACTGACGGGCGGATCCATCCGCGCCGCCGCCGAGGCGGCGCGTCCCAGACGGATCAGGGCGGGGGAGACCCCGCCCTTTTTCGTTGGGCGCGCGCGTGACGCGCAAAATACGTCCAATGCGGCCAATCGCCACATTGCGGACCGGCCGCCAAGTCTTAGAAACATTCTAAGTCGTCGCGGACCCCGCCGCGCCGATCTTCAGGAGAGACTCATGATCGGCATCGGCGAAAAGATTCCTGCGTTCTCGGTCGTCGGCGTGAAGCCGAAGTTTCATTTTCACGAGGAGAACGGGCAGAGCGCCTTCGAGACGCTGACGGAAGCGAGCTTCCCCGGCAAGTGGAAGGTCGTCTTCTTCTATCCCAAGGATTTCACCTTCGTCTGCCCGACCGAGATCGCCGAGTTCGCGCGGCTCGCTTCGGAATTCGCCGACCGCGACGCGGTGGTGCTCGGCGGTTCGACCGACAACGAGCACGTCAAGCTCGCCTGGCGGCGCGACCACAAGGACCTGCACAAGCTGCCGATCTGGCAATTCGCCGACAGCAACGGCTCGCTGGTCGACGGCCTCGGCGTACGCTCGCCTGACGGCGTCGCCTATCGCGTCACCGTCGTCGTCGATCCCAGCAACGTCGTCCAGCACATCTANNCTCTGCGCCTGCGGCCGCGAAGTCGGCGGCGCAACGCTGAAGGTCGCCTGAGCCGATGTCGATCGACGCGCTGAAGGCGCGGCTTCCCGAAGCGTTCCGCGACGCGCGGCTCAACTTGTCGACCCTGGCGAGCGAGCAGACGCTGGACGAGCCGACGAAGTGGGGCCTGCTGTTCGCCTGCGCCATCGCCACGCGCAACGCCGAGGTGCGCGACGCCTTCGCCGCTGAAGCCGCCGCGCGCCTGCCGGCGGAAGTTCAGCAGGCGGCGCGCGCCGCCGCGACGGTGATGGCGATGAACAACGTCTACTATCGCGCCGTCCATCTCGCNNATTTCGAGCTGTGGTGCCTGGCGGTGTCGGCGATCAACGGCTGTGGCGCCTGCATCGACTCGCACGAGAAGGTGTTGCGCGACGCAGGCGTCGCCGCCGAGGCGATCCACGCCGCGCTGCGCTACGCCGCCATCGTCCAGTCGACTGCCGTCGCGATCGAGGCGGCGGCGACGCTGGGCTGAACCGCGCAAGGCGAGGCGACAAACGAAAAAGCGCGGCCGTCAGCCGCGCTTTTTGCATGGGCATGCCCGCGGGCGATCGCGCGTCAGCTGAAGCGGAACAGGCCGGTCATCATGTTGCGCAGGAAGTCGGGCTCTGCGCCGCCGGTCGGGGTCGTGCGCGAAACGAAGTCGAATACCTTGCCGTCCTTCATGCCGTATTTGGCGATGCGCGACACCTTGCCGGTCGTGTCGAAATAGACCGCCAGCACGGTCTGGTCGGTCATCTTGGCCGGCATGAACGCGAGCTGGCGCTGCATCTTCTGGCCGATGTAGTACCAGGCGTCGCCGCCGACGGTCGAGGTGGTCGACGGCGTTCCCATCAGCGAAAGCGCTTCCGGCTTGGTCGTCTTGCCGACCTCGATCTGATCGAGCGTCTGCGCGTCGACCTGATAGCCGCGGTCGAAGTCGCCGTCGTAGCCGAGGCAGCCGCTCAACGCCGCCGCGAGCGCGAACGCGCCGGCCGCCGCGAGCAGGCGAGAGGCGCCGAACCTGGAATTCCGCCGCATCATGGCTTTCCGCTCCGCCGCTTCCCGCTTGCCAAATCGCCCGGCGATGCCTAACCCGACGCGCAGGCCAAATGCAAGGCGCCGCATGTTCTTTGCCCGCTGGCGCGCCCGGCGCGCCAACCGCCTCCTGATCGACCAGATTCACGGCGAGATCGTGGCCGCGGCGCGCGCGCCCGCACTTTACCAGGAAGCTGGGGTCGGCGACACGATCGAGGGCCGCTTCGAGATGGTCGTGCTGCATGCGGGGCTGGTGGTGCGCCGGCTCCTCGCTCTCGGGCCGGAAGCGGGGGACATGGCGCAGGAGCTTGTCGACCGCGTCTTTCGCGGTTTCGAGGACGCGCTGCGCGAGATGGCGATCGGCGACGCCGGCGTCGCGCGGCGGATCAAGACGATGGCCGGCGGCTTCGCCGGGCGCAGCCGAGCTTATGCCGCGGCGCTCGATTCCGGCGACGAGGCGGCGCTCGCCGCAGCGCTGGCGCGCAACGTCTATGGCGCGTCGGCGGCGCCGCCAGAGGCGACGGGTCTCGCCCGCCGCGCCGCCACCGTCGCCGCGGCGCTCGACCAGGCGCGCTACGAGGATTTCGCCGCCGGGCGCTTCCGCTTTCCCGCCGCAGAAGGAAAAACTCGATGACCGACGCGCCGCCGTTCAGCCGCCGGGTGAGGGTCGACGCGCTGTCGGCCGAGGGCCTGTCCCAGACGATCGAGGCCAGCCCAGACGAGCGCGCGGCGCTCGCCGCGCTCAACCGCTTGCCGGCGATCGCCAGCCTCACTGCCGCCTTCGCCGTGCGGCGCAGCGGCCACGGCGGCGTGCGCGTGACCGGCGAAGTCCACGCCGAAGTCACCCAACTCTGCGTCGCCAGCCTCGAGCCATTCGCAGCGACCGTCGAGGAGCCGGTCGACGTGCGCTTCGCCCCGGCCGAGGACGCGCGGCCGCTGCGGCGCGATGGCGACGACGGCGACGAGACGGTCGAGGTCGGCGGCGAGGATCCGCCCGATCCGATCGTCGACGGCAAGATCGATCTCGGCGCGCTGGCGGCCGAGTTCTTTGCGCTCGGCCTCGATCCCTATCCGCGCAAGCCCGGCGTCGCGTTCGATGCGCCCGAGACGCAAGGCGGCCGGGATTCGCCGTTCGCCGCGCTCGCCAAGCCGAAGACGAAGCGCTGACGCGCGGCACTTGTAAGCGCGGCCGCCGGCCGCGCAGACGCGCTTGCCGAGCGCGTCTACAAGAGCTTCTCAATAGCCCGGCGGCGCGCGGTCGAACCACGGTTGCGCCTGCTCGAGCTGGCCGGCGAGACGGAACAGGGTCGCCTCCTCGCCCATCCGCGCGACGAACTGCATGCCGATCGGCAGGCCGGAGGCGCTCCAGTGCAGCGGCAGCGAGATCGCCGGCTGGCCGGTGACGTTGAACAGCGGCGTATAGGGAATGAAGGTGAGCGGCTTCTTGAGCAGCTCACGCGCGAGCCCGGTCGCGCGCAAGAACCAGCCGGCGTCTAGCCGGCCGACCACCTGAAGAATGGCGGCCTCGACCGGCGTCGGCTTGAGCGCGCCATGCGGCAGCGGCGGTTGGGCGAGCGTCGGCGTCAGCAGGATATCGTATTGCGCGAAGAAGGCGCCGACCTGGCGCGCCCAGCTCTGCGCGAATCGCGCTGCGCCAGCGTAGTCGGCGGCGCTGAACGAGCGGCCGAGCGCGCCGATCACCCAGGTCGCAGTCTCGAAATCGCCGAGGGCGAGCTTGCGGCCGACCAGCCGCGCCGCTCGCTGAATGTCGACGCAAGTTTCGGCGGCGACGATCTTGATGAAGGCGTCGAGCCACGCTTCGCGGTCGAGCGGCGGCGTCGCCTCGACCACGTCGTGGCCGAGATCGGCGAGCAGCTTCGCGGTCGTCTCGACGCCGGCGACACAGTCGGGATGGACAGCGTCGGTCAGCATCGGCGAAACGGTGAAGGCGACGCGCAGCCTGCCGGGAGGCGCGCCGACTTCGTCGACATAGGGCCTCGCCGGCGGCTTGATCTCGTAGGGCGCGCCGACGTCCGCGCCCTGGACGACGTCGAGCAGCGCGGCGCAGTCGCGCGTCGAACGCGTCAGCGCATGGCCGATGGTGTAGCCGCGCCACGACTCGCCCTCGATCGGGCCGGTCGGCGTGCGGCCACGGGTCGGCTTGAGGCCGACGAGGCCGCAGCAGGATGCCGGGATTCGGATCGAACCGCCGCCGTCGGACGCATGGGCGAAAGGCGCCATGCGCGCCGCCACCGCAGCGCCCGAGCCGCCGCTCGAACCGCCCGAGGTGCGGCTGGCGTCCCACGGATTGCGGCACGCGCCGAAGGCCTCGGGTTCGGTGACCGGCGCGAGGCCGAACTCGGGGGTGTTGGTCTTGCCGACGAAAATCAGTCCGGCGCTGCGAAAGCGGTTGACGAGTTCGCTGTCGCCTTCGCGCGGGATTGCGGCGAGGACGCGGTTGCCTTCGCTGGTCGGCGTTCCCGCCAGCGTCGCGCCGAGGTCCTTGAGCAGGAACGGGACGCCGGCGAGCGGGCCGGCGAGGGGGCCTTGCGCCGCCGCGCGGGCGCGGTCGTAGAGCTTCTGGACGACCGCATTGACCGCGGGGTTATGCGCCTCGATTCTCGCGATGGCTTCCTCGACGAGATCGATCGGCGCAACCTCGCCGTTGCGCACGAGCTCGGCCAGGCCCATTCCGTCGTAGCGCGAGAATTCAGCGAAACCGGCCATCTCCCTCGACTCCTCGTCAACAGCTTGGGCCGGCGCCGCGGGCGGGGGCGCGGGACGCCGCGGACCTCATCCTCGTCCAACGAAGGCTCGGAGGGCAAGCGCGGCGGTCGACGCAACGAAGTTGCCTTGCGGCCCGAAGCGGTTATTGTGCCGCGCGCCGGCGGGGCGCCGGACCCCCCGCGGGACAGAAAAAGGGTATGAAAAGGGACATCCGCATAGCGCTCGACGTGATGGGCGGCGATCACGGGGCGCCGGTCGTGCTCAAGGCGGCCGCCATCGCCCTCGAGCGAAGGCCGGACGTCGAGTTTCTTCTCTTCGGCGACGAGACGGTTATGGCGCCGCTGCTGGCGGGGTTTCCCGCCTTGCAGGCGAAGTCGCGCGTCCGTCATTGCGAGGTCGCGGTCAAGATGACCGACAAGCCGAGCCAGGCGTTGCGCGCCGGCCGGCGTTCATCCTCGATGTGGCAGGCGATCGAAGCGGTCAAGAAGGGCGAAGCCGACTGCGCGGTGTCGGCCGGCAACACCGGCGCGCTGATGGCGATGGCCAAGGTCTGCTTGCGCACCATGTCGCAGATCGAACGGCCGGCGATCGCCGCCATGTGGCCGACCCTGCGCGGCGAATCGATCGTGCTCGACGTCGGCGCGACGATCGGCGCCGACGCCGAACACCTGATCGATCTCGCGATCATGGGCGCGGCGATGGCGCGCATCGTGTTCGACATCGACAGCCCGACGGTCGGCCTGCTCAACGTCGGCGTCGAGGAAATCAAGGGCATCGAGGAGGTCAAGGCGGCGGGCCGAGTGCTGCGCGAGACCGCGTTGCCCAACCTGCACTACCACGGCTTCGTCGAGGGCGACGACCTCGGCAAAGGCACGGTCGACGTATTCGTCACCGAGGGGTTCACCGGCAACATCGCGCTCAAGACCGCCGAAGGCACCGCCAAGCAGATCTCCCAATGGATGCGCGACGCGATGAGTCACGGCTGGCTGTCGCGCCTGGGCTATCTGCTCGCCCGCGACGCCTTTCGCGTGCTGCGCGACAAGATGGATCCTGGGCGAGTCAACGGCGGCGTCTTCCTCGGCCTTGACGGCGTCGTCATCAAGAGTCACGGCGGGGCTAACGCCGAAGGCGTCGCCGGCGCGATCGAAGTCGGCTACGACATGGTCCGCCAGGAGCTGCTCGGCAAAATCCGCGACATGATCGCCCAGGCCAACGAGGCGCGCGCGCCGACTGCCGCGCCGGCCGTCACCTGAACTGCGTCTAAGCCCCGGGGCTGCTCTCTTCATGAACCCAACCAGACTTCGTTCCACCGTCCGCGGCGTCGGCTCTTGTCTGCCGCAGCGCGTGATCGCCAACGCCGAAATGGCGACGATCGTCGACACCTCTGACGAGTGGATCGTCCAGCGCACCGGCATCCGCCAGCGTTACGTCGCCGCCGAAGGCGAGACGACGTCGACGCTGGCGACGCACGCCGCGGAAGCGGCGCTGGCCGACGCCGGCCTGACGGCTGGCGACATCGACCTCATCGTCGTTGCGACCTCGTCGCCCGACTACACCTTCCCGGCGGTCGCGACCCAGGTACAGGCGGCGCTGGGGATGACCCACGGCGTCGCCTTCGATCTGCAGGCGGTCTGCTCCGGCTTCGTCTTCGCTGTCGCGACGGCCGACAAGTTTCTCGTTTCTGGCTCGCACAAGCGCGCGCTGGTGATCGGAGCCGAGACGTTCTCGCGCTTGCTCGACTGGAGCGACCGCACGACCTGCGTGCTGTTCGGCGACGGGGCGGGGGCGATCGTGCTCGAGGCGACGCAGAGCGACGACCGGCTGACTTCGCCGGGAATCATCTCGACCCAGTTGCGCTCCGACGGCCGACATCGCGCAAAGCTCTATGTCGACGGCGGCCCGTCGACCACCAGGACGGTCGGCCATCTGCGCATGGAAGGCCGCGAAGTTTTCAAGCATGCGGTCGGCATGGTGACCGACGTGGTCAAGGCGTGTTTCCATGACGCCGGCGTCACCGCCGCCGACATCGACTGGTTCGTGCCGCACCAGGCCAACCGCCGCATCATCGACGCTTCCGCCGACAAGCTCGGCCTGGCGCGCGAGAAGGTCGTCGTCACCGTCGATCGCCACGGCAACACCTCGGCCGCGTCGATTCCGCTCGCGCTCGACGTCGCGGTCAAGGACGGGCGGATCAAGAAGGGCGACCTGGTGATGATCGAAGCGATGGGCGG
>PLTD01000137.1 GCA_003165335.1 Rhodospirillales bacterium
TTTCTCGCGAGGAACCTGATGATTAGAGAAACGAACGGTCTGCGGGGAAGAGCCATGACGATTGTCATAGATGTCGATTCGCATTTCGAGCCGGGCGACGATTGGCTCGATCCCTACCCGGCTCTCAAAGCCAGGCTGCCCAAACTGGAACCCGCCAGGCTGGCGGTCGATACGATTGTGGGCGACCTGCTGCACGATGTTCCGGAGGCAGAAAGGCCATCGCTGGAGTCTCTGTTTCCCCCGGGACTGCTCACTTTGTTCGGGCAGGAAAAGGCGCAAGAGGCCGATCGACGCGCTGAATTCGAGGGCAAGAACCAGTTCGAGGTGGCCAATGCCCAAGCCCGCCTCAAATGGATCGACGAACAAGGGATAGATATCCAGAATGTCATCTGCCTGTCCGGCATAGCCTATACGCGCTTCATCGACGATCTGGCCTTGCGTCAGGAAACACTGCAGACCGCCAATAGCTGGCTTGCCGACACCTGCGCCCCATCGGGCGGTCGCCTTCTGCCGGTCACCGCGCTGGATTATACCGACATCGACTGGGCGGTTGCCGAACTGACCCGCATGCGGGAGCACGGCAGCCGCATCTTCTTGATACCCGGCTATCCGGTGAACGGAGTCCCGCCGATTCACCCAAGCTGGGACAGGCTGTGGTCCGCTGCCACCGACCTGGGCATGGCGCCGATGCTGCATACCGGCTTTGAGCATATGCGCTTCGACCCCGGATGGGCGAACAACGGCGGCGACGTCACACTGCTCCGCCAAATCGGCGGCAGTCATCGCCATGTCGCTCCGATGACCCTTCTGAACGGCATGGTCTACAGCGGCGTCTTCGAGAAACATCCCACTCTGACCGTTCTGCTGGCTGAGGTCGGGGTGGGCTGGCTGCCGTTCCTTTACCGAGAGATCGACGACCGAATCTCGCCGACCGCACAGCTGTTCCTGGGTAAATGGAGCCTGCCGCTCAAACCGAGCGAGTATCTCGCCCGAAACGTGCGCGCCACGCCGCTAAACGGCGGCAACGATCAACCCCTGCCGCGGATCATGGATGACCTGCCCGACGATATGGTGGTCTTCTCTTCGGACTTTCCCCATTTCGAGGGCTTTACCGACCCGGCGGGCTATTTCGCGCAGGCTCTATCGAGCGTGTCTCAATCCAGGCGCGACCGCTTTTTCGGAGGTGCCGCGGCCGACATATTCAAACGGATGGGCGACCCGCTGACTTGATGGGCCGCTCCCAGCGACAGCCAGAGCCACTGGCTTGTTCGCCGTCTTGCGGCTAAGACCGCAGTCAAATAGCTGTATGGGCCTCGGCTCGATCAAGGACAGACGATGAAGCGCGCATTGATTACGGGTGTGACCGGCCAGGACGGCGCCTATTTGGCAAAGTTTCTGCTGGCCAAAAACTATGAGGTTTTCGGCCTGCTGCGGCGCTCCGGCTCCGCCGACATTATCGATGAGCGGCTGCGCTGGCTTGGCATTGCCGGCCAGGTCGGGATGCTGGACGGCAACCTGACCGACCTGTCGTCGCTGATCCGGATCATGCAGGAGGTGAAGCCCGACGAGGTTTATAATCTGGGCGCGCAAAGCTTTGTTAAGAGCAGCTGGAACCAGCCGATCCTGACCGGCATGGTAACCGGTATGGGTACCACCAACATGCTAGAGGCGGTGCGCATCGCCGCCCCCAAGGCCCGATTTTACCAGGCGAGCAGTTCCGAGATGTATGGGCTGATCCAGCAATCGCCGCAGAACGAGAGTACCCCGTTCTATCCGCGTTCCCCCTATGCGGTATCCAAGCTCTATGCGCATTGGACGACCGTCAATTACCGCGAAAGCTTCGGCCTTCATGCCAGTTCTGGGATTCTGTTTAACCATGAAAGCCCGCTGCGCGGCATCGAGTTCGTGACCCGCAAGGTGACCGACGCCGTTGCCCGCATAAAGCTCGGCCTGACGCAGGAGCTGGAACTCGGCAACCTCGACGCCCAGCGCGACTGGGGCCATGCCAGCGACTATGTGCGGGCGATGTGGCTGATGCTGCAGCAGGAGACTCCGGGCGATTACGTGGTCGCCACCGGACGCACGACGTCGGTGCGCGATATGTGCCGTATCGCCTTCGCCCATGTCGGGCTGGATTGGCAGAAATTCGTCAAGACTTCCCAGGCCTTTCTGCGCCCGGCCGAGGTCGACCTTCTGCTGGGCGATGCAAGCAAGGCCCGAACCGTGCTGGGCTGGCAGCCGCAGATCCCTCTGGAGGCAATGATAGCCGAAATGGTCGACGCCGATCTGGAGCGTCATCGCAAGCGCTCCGCCTAGGCCGCCCCGACATGACAAGCCCGCAGCGCATCCTGGTCACCGGAGCCGACGGTTTCGTCGGGCGCTATCTTATGCCGACACTGCGGTCGACTTTTCCTTCGGCCGTCCTCATCGGCTGCGCCGTCGGCCCGACTGTTGACCATGCGGACCGCGTTCTGCCGCTGGACCTCACCGATGCGGCCTCGATCAAAGATTGTCTGCACGAGGCGCAGCCGGACGCAGTGATCCATCTGGCGGCCGCCGCGATCGTTTCGCAATCCTTCGCCGACCCTGGCGGCACTTGGCGGGTCAATGTCGACGGCACGCTGATATTGGCGCAGGCGCTCATGCAGACGCTGCCGCAAACCCAGCTGGTATATATCTCCTCAGCCGAGGCCTATGGCCTGACTTTCCAACGCGGCGTGCCTCTCGATGAGGACGCGCCCTTTGCGCCGGCCAACCCCTACGCAGCCTCGAAGGCGGCGGCCGATATAGCGCTGGGCGAAATGGGGCTGCGCGGCCTGAGGGTCGTCCGCCTGCGACCGGCCAACCATACCGGTCCTGGACAGACGGACGCCTTCGTAGTTCCCGCTTTCGCCCGGCAACTCGCACGGATCGAGGCAGGGCAGCAGGAGCCGGTCTTGCGCGTCGGCGCGCTCGATCGCTGGCGCGACTTTCTCGACGTTGGCGATGTCTGCGCCGCCTATGCCGCAGCGCTATCCCATGGTGCGTCGCTGCCGGCCGGTACGGCGCTCAATATTGCCTCCGGTGTTCCAAGGCGGATCGGCGACATTCTGAACGCCCTGATTGCCCGAACGGGCCTCAGCATCGAGATCGTCACAGACGCGGCCCGGCTGCGGCCGACCGATGTCCTCACCGTGACCGGCAACGCCGATCGCGCCCGCACGATGCTCGGCTGGTCCCCTGCAATCGACTGGGACACGACGCTGGACAGCATCATCGAAGATTGGCGCCGACGCGTCCGCCTCTAGACAGCCGCAGAGATAACCGATCTTGCGGATTGGGCCGGAGCGCGATACCCACCACCGCGATCATTAAGATCGAAACACACCGCATCGCTGAGCGAAGGAACGCATTATGGGAATTCTGGACGGCAAAGTCGCGCTGATCACGGGCGGCGGTCAGGGCGTCGGACAAGGCATCGCTCTGGCTCTTGCCAAGGAAGGTGCGAAGATCGCCGCCATTGGCCGCACCGAATCCAAGCTGCACGATACCTGCAGCCAGATCGCAGCTTTCGGCGGTCATGCGGTGCCCGTCGTAGCCGACGTGAACGACCCTGAGGCGATCAAGCGTTCCATCGAGACAACTGTCGGCACATATGGGCGGTTGGATATTCTGGTCAACAACGCCTACGGCATCGCCATCGGGCCGCTGCTGTCGTTGACCGACGAGGACTTCAACCGCTCCATGACAGGCAGCCCGCTGGCCACCTTCCGCTATATGAACGGCTGCTATCCCTATCTAAAGGCGGCGGGCGACGGGGCGATCATCAATCTGTCGACCTCCGCCACGCGTCGATGGGACGCCGCCAATTACGGTTTCTATGCCGCCTCTAAGCGCGCCGTCGAAGCCCTGAGCCGCGCCGCGTCGTCGGAATGGGGACCGGACGGCATCCGGGTCAACACAATCGCCCCGCACGCCTTGTCTCCGGGCCTGAAGGGCTGGATCGAGGGCAACCCCGAGGAGGCAAAGGCCTTCTTCAAGACGATTCCGCTGGGCCGCGTCGGCGATTGCGAGGAAGACATTGGCGCCGTCGCCCTATTCCTGGTCAGCCCGGCTTCGCGCTATGTCACCGGCACGGTCATCCCCGTGGACGGCGGGCAGGCCTTCTTCGGATAATTCGGGTAGGCGGGCCTAAGCGCCCGCCTACCCTTCGCGGACCAGCCGCACGAGTTCGGCGACATGTTCGGGCGGCGTGGTTTGCGGCACACCGTGGCCGAGGTTGAAGATCAACGGCCGGCCGCGGGTGCGATCCAGAATTCGCCTGACGCCGTCTTTCAGCGCCAGTCCACCGACCACGAGCGCCACCGGGTCGAGATTGCCCTGAACCGGCAATGTGCGCGGCAAGACCTGAAGCGCCCAGTCCAGCGGCACCTGAGTGTCGAGACCGACCGCGCCAACCTTGGTTTCCAGCGCATAGGACGCCAGCATTCCGCCCGCACCCCTGGGAAAGCCGATCAGCGGAATTGCTGGAAAGCGCGCGCGCAAAGCCGCAGCGATGACGCGCGTTGGCTCGATCACCCACTGACGAAATTCGGTCTCGGCCAGAACTCCGGCCCAGCTGTCGAAAAGCTGAACCGCCTCAGCGCCCGCCTCGATCTGAGCGAAGAGATGCTGGATCGTCGCCTGGGTGACGATGTCGAGCAGCCGACGGAAGGCCGCGGGTTCAGCCATCCCGAAGCTTTTGGCGATCAGGAAATCCCGGCTCCCGTGACCTTCGACCATATAGGCGGCCACCGTCCAGGGCGCCCCCGCGAACCCGATCAGCGCGGTTTTATCCGGCAGGACGGCCGACACGCCGGCGACGGTGCGATAGACCGGGGACAGGCGTTCCACCATCCCAGCAAGTTCCAGACGGTCCAGATCCCGGGCCGAGCGCAGCGGCTCAAGCTTAGGCCCCTCCCCTTCGAGAAACTCGACCTTCTGGCCCAGCGCCCAGGGAACGGTCAGAATGTCCGAGAACAGAATTGCCGCATCCAGACCGTAACGCCGGATCGGCTGAAGCGTCGCCTCGACGGCCAGTTCGGGCCGGAAGCAGAAATCGAGAAAGTTTTTGGATTGCGCACGCAGCGCCCGATACTCCGGCAGATAGCGGCCCGCCTGACGCATCAGCCACAGCGGCGCGGGGCTGATGGTTTGGCCGGCCAGAACCGCCAGAAACGGCTTTTGCGCTATTGAGACCGAATTCATGGACTTCAAATTTCCCTTTGCCTGATACGACCCGAACGAATTCGAAATCAGTGCCTTAACCTAATGGCTCCGCAGCGAGGCAACAATCGCAAACGCGGCATCGGCCGCGTACCGGCCAGAAATTCGCGCAAATTCAGGGAAAATTGGTAGCAGCGGGGTGCCGAACCGAGGAGGCTATCTGTCTGTCCCAAGTGAGAGGAGGGGCGCGAAGGCTAAGTAACGTCTGGATATCTTACCAGGCGAAGCGGAGTTGATCCTCGTAGGCCAAAACAAGACCTAATACCCGATCGAAATCGCCACCTCGGCACAGGATACTTTCGCCCTCTTACCCCAGCGACAGCTTCATCCTGGAATTGCCGTTGGCGACGACGGTGGTGGATGATTGTGCGCTTGGAGGAGGCTCTTTCAGACACCCCGGTGCTGCTGATCGTCGGCCCGCGCTGCGCAGGCAAGACCACGCTGGTGCGGAAGATGGGTAATGCAGGGCGGACCTTACTGGTATTGGGTTGCGACGAGAGGATTACGGCACGCATTCACTCCGACGCACAAAGGCTTCGATAGTTTACAAGGCGACTGGCAATCTGAGAGCGGTCCAGATCTTACTCGGCCATACCAAGATCGAAGTACGGGTTCGCTATCTCGGCGTTGATGTGGAAGACGCGCTCGCCCTCACCGAGAGGACGGAGGTCTGACGGGTGCGCCGGCTTCGCCGACCTCAGCGCGAAAGCCGGCCCATCTGTCTTCGATCCAAGTACGTCATTCAGGGCCATGATCGTTGTGCCCGAAAGTCGTTGACTTCTGTGCCCCCGCCAGCCCTCAATCTAATCAGCCGCTTTATTGACCGGGGTCATCGCTTCGCCATCGTCGGCAAACAGTGTGCCTTTGATTCAGATCACGTTGCGGTGGACCGCAAGACGATAAGGTCACCGACAATCGATCCACGCCTGGAGATGTTCCCATGACGGCCGACCAATTCGCGATCGTCACGCCGATCAACTCGGCAAGATGTGCCCGAAAAGGCGGTAACCGATTTCCTGCCCCGTCGACGCCGAGCATCCCAACCGCAGAGCCTGCATCTGCCTCCGAGCGGGATTCCTATGCCGCGACCGCGTTCGCAGAAGTGCTCGACAGGTCGCCGCACGCAACCGCGGCGAGTCTCAGGGCAGGCCGAAATCGCCGACCTGCAGATGGCGGCCGTGCATTACCAGGACATGGCGGCGTTGTTCGCGCTGCGGCGCTGCGGCCGGTGGAGCGGGCCAGCGAGGCTTTGAGAGTCCGATGTTTGCAACCCTGAAAGCTGCGATGTTCGCGGGGACGTTAATGATGATCGCGGCGTCCGCCAAGGCGGCCGATATACCGAGTGCCTGCACGTACCTGAGCGGGCTTGTCGATCCCGAAGCGGGTCCGACATTCCTGGCCAGCTATCCCACAGTCACGGCGGGATCGCTACATGGCGTCGCCTTCCTCTACGACAATGCGGTCGCGTCGATCGCACTCATCGGTTGCGGCGAAACCGAGCGCGCACGTGCGATCGACGACGCCATCGTGTGGGCGCTCGCCCACGACCGCGCATGGCATGACGGTAGGCTGCGCAACGGCTATGCTGCCGGCGCGGCTAAAGAGTCGCCCATCGAGCCGGTCAAGAGATGGGATCAGGAAACGAATCGTTGGCGCGACGACTGGTATCAAGCCGGCAGCGACACCGGAAACATGGCATGGGCGATGCTGGCTCTGTTGGCGCTCGATCGCGTCTCGCCGGACGCCAAATATCGCGATGGTGCGGTCAAGATCGGAACCTGGGTCGCCGGGCATCTTGATACGCGCGGCGCCGGCGGCTTTACTGGCGGCTCAAAGAGCCCGGACTCTGCCCCGGTCGACGTAACCTGGAAATCTACTGAGCACAACACCGACCTTGTCGCCGCGTTCACCTTGCTGGCGCGCTCGACGCATGACGCCGTCTGGTCGGAGCGCGCAACGCTGGCGGAGCGGTTCGTCCAAGCGATGTGGGACAACAGCTGTGGCTGCTTCGCGGTCGGCACGACCGATGACGGCGTTACGCGCAGCGCGATGATCGCGCTCGACGCCCAGATATCGCCGCTCCTTGCCTTGCCCGGCATGGCAGCGTCGCCATACGCCGCCAGCCTTTCAACGACCGAGGGGCATCTCAGGGTACGCGACGGTTTCACCTACAGCGAAGCTGGCCGGGGCGTTTGGACCGAAGGCACCGCCGAGGTAGCACTGCTTCAGCGGCTGGAGGGGCACACTCGGGAGTGGACTGAGCTGACCGCCTTAGTCAACGCCCAGCGGCGACCGGACGGGTCGTTCTACGCAACCAGCCCCGCCCCTTTGCCGACCGGATTCGGTGACGCGAACGATCCGACTATCCAGAGCTTCTACTATCCGATTCCACATCTTGCTCCCGCGGCGTGGGCGGCCCTGGCTGAGCGCGGATTCAATCCATTTCTGGCCTCCGCCGGCCTGCCAGATAAGGCGCTGCCGGATCGATGACGGCTAGGCGCCTCATTGGAACGGCCGGCGGGCTGGTCGCCTGGGTCCTGATGGTGAGCCATGTGGCGGTTTGGGCGGAAGGCTTGCCATACCTGAATGAAAGTCGACCGTTGGAAGAGCGCGTAGACGACCTGCTGAGCCGGATGACGTTGGACGAGAAGATCGCGCTCAAGGCCGGGGCGACCGGTTTCGGGACGCAGGCGATCCCGCGCCTGGGCATCCCCGCGCTCCGCGTGACGGATGGGCCCAACGGCGTGCGATCGACCAACAGCGACCCCACCACGGCCTTCCCGGTTGGTGTCGCGATGGCGGCGACCTGGAATCCTCGCCTGGTCGGCCAGGCAGGGCAGGCAATCGCCGAGGAGGCGCGCGCGCTCGGCGATCAGGTTCTGCTCGGCCCCAACATCAACATTCAGCGCAGCCCGCTTGGCGGCCGGAACTTCGAATCCTATTCGGAGGACCCCGTGCTGGCGGGGCGGATCGGCGTCGGCTTCGTCGAAGGCGTTCAAAGCCGAGGGATCGGCGCAACGGTCAAGCACTTCGCCGCGAACAATCAGGAATTCGCCCGCATGTGGGGCAGTTCGAATGTCGACGAGCGAACCTTGCGGGAAATCTATTTCCCGGCCTTCGAATCCATTGTGACCGAGGCCAAGCCTTGGATGGTCATGGCTGCCTATAACAAGATCAACGGCTTCTTCGCGACCGAGAACCGCTGGCTGCTCGACGACGTGCTGAAAAAGAACTGGGGCTTCGATGGGGTGGTCGTCTCCGACTGGAGCGCCACGCACGCGACAGCGGCGGCGGCGAATGCCGGGCTCGACCTCGAAATGCCCGGGCCAGCGGCCTTTTTTGGTAACAAGCTGGCCCAAGCGGTCAAGGACGGTCAGGTCGATAACGCCGCCATCGACGACAGCGCGCGCCGCATGCTGCGGCTGATCCTGCGCACAGGACTGCTTGACGGCGTCCCGCCCACAGGTGCGGTGAATACGCCGGGGCACGCCCGTATCGCCAAGGCGGTCGCCGACGAAGCCATCACGCTGTTGAAGAATGATGGCGGCGTCCTGCCGCTGGATGAGCGCACAGTGCACCGGATCGCCGTGATCGGTCCCAACGCGGACAAGCCGTTGATCCAGGGCGGCGGCAGCGCTCAGGTGACCCCGTTCCGCCAGCTGACGCCGCTCGAAGCCTTACGCGCAATGCTCAGCCCGAGGGTCGAGTTCGACTACGCCCAAGGCATCGACAATGAGCCGATCGCGCCAGAAGCCGATCCGCGCCTGTTGAGCCCGACGATGGCGCGTGACGCGCAGGGGCTCGCCGTTGAATATTTCACCAACACCAATTTTCGCGGGCCGCCGGTCAAAACCGGGGTCGACCCACATCTCTTCAAGCTCAGCTTCGGCGAGAATCTTTCGCCGGATTCCCAGGCGCCGTTCTCGGTGCGCTGGCAGGGCTGGTTCTGGCCGCCCGTCGACGGCGTCTACACATTCGGGCTGATGCAGATGGGCACGGCCAGCCTGTTCCTGGACGGCAAGCCGGTCATCGACGGACAGACCGCGTCGAAGTCCTCGCCGATCCTGAGCTTCCTGCCGATGGGCTTGCGCGAGGCTGATGTGACACTCATCGCCGGCCAGCCCCTCGCGATCCGGCTCGATTATGTGAGCGGCGCGAATTCGCCCGGCATTCTGCGTCTCGGCATTCGTACTCCCGCCGGCACGATGGAGGATGCGGTTCGAGCCGCCCGCGGCGCCGATGCCGCGATCGTATTCGTCGGCTCCTCCAGCATCTCGGACAGCGAAGGCGCCGATCGGCCAGATATGGACCTGCCCGGCCGTCAGAACGAACTCGTGGAGGCGATCCGCGCCGCGAATCCGAAGACCATCGTAGTGCTGAACAACGGCGCACCGCTGGCGATGCCCTGGATCGACGACGTTCCTGCCGTACTCGAAGCCTGGCTGCCGGGCCAGGAGGGCGCGCGGAGCGTGGCGGATATCCTGTTCGGTCGCGTCAACCCCTCAGGCAAGCTGCCCCTCAGCTTTCCGCGCCGGCTGGAGGATAACCCGGCCTATCTCTTCTATCCTGGCGGCAACGACGAGCAGTATGGCGAAGGCATCTTCGTCGGCTACCGCTATTACGAGAAGAAGAAGATCGCCCCACTCTTTCCGTTCGGCCACGGCCTCAGCTACACGCATTTCGACTATGCCGACCTGACCATGCCCGAACACACCGCCGCCGGCCATATGGTCGAGATCGGCGCGACCATTCGCAATACCGGAATCCACGAGGGTCTCGAAACCGTCCAACTGTATGTCGGTCCGCGGCACCCGCAAGAAACGCGCCCGATCAAGGAGCTGAAGCGGTTCGAGAAAATCCATCTCGATCCCGGAGAGGCCCGGACCGTCCGCTTCACGCTGACGGCCCGCGACCTGTCCTATTACGATTCCCATCGCCAGGATTGGATTTGCGAGCCCGGCGTCTACGACATCCTGGTCGGCAGTTCCTCAGCCGATATCAGGCTCAAGCGAACCATCCAGATCGATCGCTGAGATCAACGCGCTCCGCCTTTGGCGATGGTGGCTGAAGCGCGCAGGCTAGCCCAGATCGACTAAAGATGGCGGGGCAGGATGAGCCGGTCGGCGCCTGCTTTCACCGGGCTGCGGTCGATCGAGAGCGCGGTCTCATAGCCGCGACTGGAGCAGGCGTGATTCGCACCAGCTGTCAGCTTTCCAGAACATCGCTTATCCCACGCGCACCCGATAAGCCTGCGATTTAACATCTTCCCCCGGCTGAA
>PLTD01000113.1 GCA_003165335.1 Rhodospirillales bacterium
GTCGACACCGCCATCGAGGCGGTCGGCATCCCGGCGACATTCGAATTATGCCAGGACATCATCGCGCCGGGCGGCACCATCGCCAATATCGGCGTGCATGGCAAAAAGGTCGACCTGCATCTGGAGAGCCTGTGGGACCGCAACATTTCCATCACCACGCGGCTGGTCGACACCGCCACCATACCGATGCTGTTCAAGACCGTCGGATCGCACAAAATCGATCCGAAACTTCTGATTACACATCGCTTCAA
The DNA here is from genome assembly GCA_003165335.1 of Rhodospirillales bacterium. Taxonomy (GTDB): domain Bacteria; phylum Pseudomonadota; class Alphaproteobacteria; order BOG-932; family Roseiterribacteraceae; genus BOG-932. The sequence goes on from PLTD01000113.1 coordinate 252, forward strand.
GCTCGACCAAATCCTCGACGCCTACGAAACCTTCGGCAACGCCGCCAAGACAAAAGCGCTCAAGGTGATCATCGAGGGATAGAGCCTATTCGGTTCTGATTGAATCAGAACCGGGCTCCAGCGACCCCATCGTGCGGCAGCCGCGCGACACCATTGCAGACAACAGTGAAAGTGAACCAAGTCATGTCCTATCAAAGCCTCAACCCCGCCACCGGAAAGCTCCTGAAAAAGTTCGACGAACTGACGGACAAGGAGCTCGAGACCAAGATCGCCACCGCCGAAACTTGTTTTGCGACCTGGCGGAAAAAGACCTATGCCGAGCGCGCGGTCATCGTCGCCAAGGCAGCGGCGATCCTGCGTACGAAGGCCGACGAGTTTGCGCATACGATGACGCTGGAAATGGGCAAGCGGATCAGCGAAGCCCGCGGCGAAGTGGAATTCAGCGCCAACATTCTCGCCTACTACGCCAAGAATGCCGAGCGCTTCCTGGCGCCGGTGAAGCTACATCCCAGTCTCGGCGAAGGCCATATGGAGAGTAGCCCGATCGGCGTCGTGTTCTGCGTCGAGCCCTGGAATTTTCCCTATTACCAGCTCGCCCGTGTCGCCGGTCCGCATTTGATGGCGGGTAATGTTGTCCTGGTGAAGCACGCCGGGATCGTGCCGCAATGCGCGATCGCTTTCGAGAAACTTTGGATCGAGGCCGGCGCCCCCGCCGGCTTATATACCAATCTTTTGATCTCGCACGATCAGTCCGACCGCGTCGTCGATGATCCCCGCATCAAAGGCGTGGCGCTGACCGGCAGCGTAGCCGCCGGCAGGAGCATCGCGGCGCGCGCCGGCAAGAACCTCAAGCCATCCTCGATGGAGCTCGGCGGCAGCGACGCATTCATCGTCCTCGAAGACGCCGATCTCGAACACACCATCAAATGGGCGGTGTGGGGACGGATGTACAATACCGGGCAGACTTGCTGCGCCGCCAAGCGCTTCATTGTCGTCGACAAACTTGCCGACAAGTTCCTCGACAAGTTTCAGGGAGCGCTCGCGGCTCTCAAAGCCGGCGACCCGCTCGACGAGAAGACGACGCTCGGCCCTTTGTCCTCGGAACAGGCCCTGCTCGATCTGTTGAAACAGGTCGACGGCGCGGTGTCCCACGGCGCAAAGCTGATCATGGGCGGCAAGCGTGTCGATCGTCCGGGATCCTATATGGAGCCGACGATCCTGACCGACATCAAGCCGGAGAACCCGGCCTTTAGAGAAGAATTCTTCGGCCCGGTCGCGCTGTTCTTCCGGGTCAAGGACGAAGACCAGGCAATCGCGCTCGCCAACGACTCCGACTTCGGCTTGGGCGGCTCGGTCTTCACCAAGGACATCGCCCGCGGCAGTAAAGTCGCCAGCCGTGTCGAAACCGGAATGATGTTCATCAACAACATCTCCTGGTCGGATGCAGAGTTGCCGTTCGGCGGCATCAAAGACTCCGGTTACGGGCGCGAACTGGGCGATATGGGCATCCAGGAGTTCGTGAACAAAAAGCTGGTCCGGTACGTATCGGCCGAAGCACCGCTCTAAACTCTCTTAACCGTCAAACCCGGCAAACCTCAGCCAATATTTCCGTATATGCGAGTATGGCGGCTGAGGGACTTGGAGAGCTTTTATGTATGTCAATGTCGCCGTCCTGAAGGAAACCCGACCGCACGAACGGCGCGTGGCGCTGGTTCCGTCCGTCGCGCCCAAGCTGATCAAGCTGGGGGCGAAGCTGCATATGCAGTCGGGCGCGGGATCGGCAATCAGTATCGCCGATGCCGCCTTCACGGATGTCACGTTCTTCGACGACCGTCGCGAACTGGTCAGTAACGCCGACCTGGTTCTTGCGGTGCAGCCGCCGGCGCTGGACGTCATCGATGCGATGAAAGCAGGCGCGATCCTGGTCTGCTTTGTTTATGCGGAAAGGGAGAAGGCTCTTGTACAGCGCCTGCTGGACAAGAAGATCACCTGTTTTGCCATGGAACGTATTCCGCGCATCAGCCGGGCACAGTCGATGGACGCCCTATCCAGCCAGTCTGCGCTGGCCGGCTATTATGCCGTGCAGCTCGGCGCCACCCATCTCGCCCGCATCCTGCCCAAGATCACCACCGCCGCCGGCGCCATCGGGCCGGCCAAGGTTTTGGTCATGGGGCTTGGCGTCGCCGGGCTGGAGGCGATCGCCACCGCGCATCGTCTTGGCGCTGTCGTCGAAGGCTATGATGTGCGGCCCGAAACAGAAGAACAGGCACTGTCCCTGGGCGCGACCTTCGTCCAGACCGGGGTCGATGGCCGCGGCAAAGGCGGATACGCCCGCGAACTGACCGCCGAGGAAAAAGCCAAAGTCGCCGCCGTGGTGACAGAGCATATCCAGAAATCGGACCTCATCATCACGACTGCCGCGATTCCTGGAAGGCCATCGCCCAAACTGATCAGCAAGGCGCAGGTCGCGGGCATGAAGGCGGGCGCGGTGATCGTTGATCTTTCGGCCGAGGGCGGAGGAAATTGCGAAGACACCCAACCGGGTGAGACGGTGCGGATCGGTCAAGTGACCATCGTCGCCCCGCTGAATGTGCCATCGCTGCTCGGCGAGGACGCCAGCGAGCTCTATGCCAAGAACCAATACAATCTGCTCGCTCTCATGATGAAGGACAACATCATCACGATCGATTGGAGCGACGAAGTTCTCGCCAAGACGGCGCTCACACACGCCGGGAAACTTCAAAAGGACGACGCAAAACCAGCCGCGAAAGCGGCCTGAGCGCAATCGGAGATCGCCATGGAATTCCAGATCCACATTACCGGTTTTGTAGCCGTCTATATTTTCATGCTCGCCGCGTTCGCCGGATGGGTGATCATCGGGCACGTGCCGGCGATTTTACATACGCCGCTGATGTCGGGCTCCAACTTCGTTCACGGCATCGTCGTGGTCGGCGGCATCTTCGCACTTCTGAATGCAAGCACGATACTTGAGCAAGGGATCGGCTTCTTCGCCGTTTTGCTGGGTGCCGGCAATGCCGCGGGCGGGTTCGCCGTGACCCAACGCATGCTCGCCATGTTCCAGACAAGCGATCAGAAGACCACCAAGCCAAAGCATGGGCAGGCGAAAGCCGGCCACGCCAAGGCGAGTTCCTCCGCAGCGCGATAAGGATCCCCGATGCTTATCACCGTTTCCCAACTGATTATCGGTATCGTCGATCTCGCGGCGGCATTCCTGTTCATGTATGGCCTCAAACGTATGTCGTCGCCTGTGACGGCTCCGTCCGGCATCTTTGTCGCCGGTATCGGCATGCTGGGAGCAGTGCTTGCCAGCTTTCTCTATGCCTTTAGCGTCGAAACGACAGCCAAACCGCATTTGCTGATGAATCTCGGGCTCGGCGTTGCCGCGCTTGCCATCGGCGGCGGCGTCGCGTGGTGGGTTGGTAAGAGAGTGGCGATGACCGCCATGCCGCAGATGGTGGCGATCTATAACGGCATGGGCGGCGGCGCTGCCGGAGCGATCGCCGCTGTCGAGCTGTTTGGCGACAAGGCGCACGGCGCAACGCAGTTGGCCGTGACCTTGCTCGGCGCTTTGATCGGCGCGGTGTCGCTATCCGGTTCGCTGATCGCCTGGGCCAAGCTCGACGGCGTTCTCAAGAAGCCGCTGCGGATCAAGGGTCAGCAAATCATCAACGCGACGGTTTTGCTGGGGACCATAGCCGTTGGCGGAACGATCCTCTTCGCGGCGCTTGGAGGCACAGTCGGCTTCATCGCAATGCCGCAGCTGATTTACCTCTTTTTCGGCCTTGCACTGGTCTTCGGCATCCTGATGACCCTGCCGATCGGCGGCGCCGATATGCCGGTCGTGATCTCGATTTATAATGCCTTCACCGGGCTGGCCGTCGGGCTGGAAGGGTTCGTACTTGAGAACCCGGCACTGATGATCGCCGGCATGGTTGTCGGCGCTGCGGGTCTTTTGCTGACTTTGCTGATGGCCAAGGCGATGAATCGATCGGTCGCCAACGTGCTGTTCACCAATTTCGGCGATGCCCCCAAGCAAAAGCAGGGCGCGATCAAGGGTAGTCTCAAGCCCGTCGAGGCGGGCGATGCCGGTATCTTCATGCGCTATGCCAGCAGCGTCATCATCGTTCCTGGCTATGGGTTGGCGGCTGCTCAGGGTCAGGAAAAACTCTATGAGTTCGTGAAGCTGCTGATATCGGATGGGGTCTCGGTGAAATTCGCCATCCACCCCGTTGCCGGGCGCATGCCGGGCCAAATGGACGTGCTCCTGGCCGAAGCCGGGGTGCCCTATGACCTCATCTTTCAGCTTGAGGACATTAATGACGAGTTCAAGACCACTGATGTCGCTCTCGTGATCGGCGCCAACGACGTCGTGAATCCGGAGGCGCGCACTGACAAAGGCTCGCCGATCTACGGCATGCCGATCCTCAACGCGGACATGGCCAAGAAGGTCTATGTAGTCAAGCGGGGAGAGGGCAAAGGCTATGCCGGCATCGTCAACCCGCTGTTCTATGGCGACAATTGCGACATGGTCTATGGCGACGCCGCGGCCGTGATGGGCAGCATGATCGAGGCCGTGCGCGGCTTGGGCGCGAAGGCCGCTTGAATGCTGTTCCGTTCGAAATCCACGCAGCACCGAATAACCAGGGGCCATTCATGACCAAGATGCACGTCGCCGTCGTCGAACATTTCGGAAAGCCCCTGGTTCTGCAGGAATGGGATATCCCCACCCCGGGCCCGGGTCAGATTCTGGTTAAAACCGAAGCCTGCGGCGTATGTCACACCGACCTTCACGCCGCGAAGGGCGACTGGCCGGTCAAACCCAGTCTGCCATTCATTCCCGGCCACGAAGCGATCGGCCTGGTCGTCGCGCTCGGCGCGGATGTGACGATCGTCAAGGAAGGCGACCGAGTGGGCGTGCCCTGGCTCTATTCGGCCTGCGGCCACTGCGAATACTGCCTGTCGGCTTGGGAGACGGTGTGCGCCGATGCGCAATTCGGCGGTTACACCAAGAACGGCGGCTTTGCCGAATATATCCTCGCCGACCCCAACTATGTCGCGCATATTCCGGCCGGGCTTTCAGCCCGGGAAGCCGCGCCGATCATTTGCGCCGGCATTACGACCTATAAGGGTATCAAGGAGACCCAGGCAAAACCCGGCGAGTGGATCGCCATTTCCGGCGCCGGCGGCTTGGGTCATCTGGCGATCCAATATGCCAAGGCGATGGGGCTGCAGGTCTGCGCTGTCGACATCGACGATGGCAAGCTGGCCCATGCCAAGAAACTCGGCGCGGATTTCGTCGTCAATGCCAAGACCGGCGATCCGGCCGCCGCAGTGAAGAAAGGAACCGACGGTGGTGCGCATGGGGTGCTGATCACGGCTCCCTCGCTCTCCGCTTTCAAGCAGGGCGTCGGGATGACGCGCAAGCGCGGAACCTGCGTTCTGGTGGGATTGCCGCCGGGCGAATTCCCGGTTCCGCTTTTCGACGTCGTGGCGAACTGCATCACCGTCCGCGGCTCGTTCGTCGGTACACGCAAGGATATGGCGGAAACGCTGGCTTTTGCCGCTGAGGGGAAGGTTAAGGCCGATATCGAGCTCCAACCCTTGTCGGCGATCAACCGGGTTTTCAACAGGCTCGAGCATGGCGACGTGCCGTCGCGCGTCGTGCTTGATTTCGCTGGCGGCTGAAACAAATCGAAGGGGCATTTGTTGTTCCCGGCATCAGGCATATTGCCGAAAGGAGGCATCATGATCGACGACAAGCCTACCAAAGCGGGTTTAGTCGATCCCATCGAAGAGAGAAAGACCTTGGAGAAGGATCATAAAATGAAGCGCAGCGAAACGGGTCCTTCTGACCGGCAACGCCCAGAAGAAACGCCGGCGCGCAAACCGCTTTTTGGTCGATGACGTAAAGCCAGAGGGCCGATCCCGTTGGTGGGGGCGACCCGCCGCGGCTAGTCAAGTTTGGCTGGACTCAACCGGGGGAGGGGGCTGGATGATTCGCACGTCCATCGCCGACGCGCCGATAGCGATCCCTCGGTCTTGGAAAATGTCGGTTACACGTCTTATCAACTCCGACTGAATAGCCGGGGCCTGGGCGAAGTCGTCTATCGCGAAGGCCAATTCGTAGCCGATCAGCGAATCTGAAAATTCGCGAGCATAGGCGGTCGCGCTTGTCAGGGGCGCAACGCCTCGACAATCGCTGGCTGCCGCCTGCAGTGCTTCGATAACCCGCACCGGCGCAACCGAATAACCTACCGTGAGACGAAGAGTACGGAAATGGCGACCGATCGGGCGCGAGTGGTTGGTTACGACGGCTTTGGAGACGACGCTGTTCGGTATCACGATCATATCGTTTGAACGCGTCCTGAGCCGGGTTGCCCGCCAATTGACCTCGATCACCTGGCCGTAAACATGGTCGGGAACCGTTATCCAATCGCCCGCTCCAAAGGGACGTTCGACGTTGATGGCAAGCCCGGCGAAGACGTCGGCGAGCGTATTCTGGAGCGCCAGACCGAGGACGATCGCCAGCACACCGGAGGTTGCCAGGAACGAAGAGATCGGTTGTTTCAGAACGGTGTCCACAACGCCGACGAAGGCCAGAACATAGATGAGACCGGCTGCGAGGTCCGCAAAAAGGCGCCGCGCGTGAGGTTCGCCGTTGTCGGGAAATATGGTGCGGCTAAGGACCAGATTGAGCAGGCCTTTGAGCAGCCAGGCGCCTAAGACCCACCAGGCGATGCCCAGCAATTCACGCGGCAAGAGGGCTTCGCCCGAAGCGGCCTCGAAGAAGAAATGACCGAGGGGATTTCCGCTTCGCGGAAACAGCGCGGTGATCAGCATGAGCGCAGCGCCTCCTAGAATCAGGGAGCGGTATGGTCGAAGCCGAGGCAGCCAGGCGCATGCGAATAGAAATATCGTACCCGCGAGGATGCCAATTTCAGTCGAACCGAACATCTGGCTTAAATCTTTCCGGCTGTCTGAGGGAACGTCAGCGGCTGCGGTGGGACGATTGAGGTTGCCGAAGTCGGTTGTCGGATCGAGCGGCGTCGGGAAAGAAAAAGGGGTTGGTCGTTCCCGACCAACCCCTGATCTTTTATCATTTGATAGGCCTTTTTAGCGATGTCCGCCCCCGCCGCCGCGTCCGCCACCGCCACCGCCCCTCGAACCCGAGGGAATCGAAGGCGTCCCGTGCGAAGAGGGAGCCGCTCTGAATGCCTGCCCACCGCTATGGCCACCGCGGTCGCCGCCTCGGTAACCGCCGTCCCGATAGGGGCCTACATAATAGCCGTCGCCCCAGCCCCCATAGTCGACGCCGTAAGGCTCATAGTAATCGGCGCCATAACTGTAACCATATCCAGGACCGACCGCGCAGCCGATCGGAACGATAGCGAGTAATCCGGCAACAATTGCGGCCGACGTCCAGCGTAAGGGGATGATACTCACTTGGTCACCTCTTTAGTCTCGGTTTGCGGCCATTCCATCAGTCCGAATGGTGCCCCGAAGGGGTCGGCGACGATCGCGATATTACCGCCATGGCGATCGAGATGCGGCGCGACCAGCACGCGACCGCCAAGTGCTACGAGCTTTTGCGATGTCGCTGCTGCGTCGTCGACGCGAATATAATTCAGCCAGTGTGGATGCATGCCCGACTTATTGGCGGGCAGGGGATTAGCACTCGCACGCGCGTAATTTTCTGTTGCGAGGGTCAGATGCTCTGCGCCATCGGGGGAGGGCGTCTCGAAGACTTCATAGTCGAATAGCGTCTGGTAGAACGCCGCGTCGGTACCGGGATCGCTGGTTATCAGCGAACTCCAAATCCATTCTCCTGGTTCCGCCAGGACGTCTGGAGTGTCGCCGCTGCTCGAGGCAAGAACTGCAAATACGGCGCCCTGCGGATCGGAAAAGACGGCTTGACGGCCCCGATCGGGAACGTCGTGCGGCTCGCGCAGAACCTTGGCTCCGTCTTTGACGGCTGTAGTTTCCGCCCCATCGACGTCTTTGGTCGCGAAGAAACTGAGCCAGGAGGGCTGCAGGTGCTGACCGGCGGGGATTTCCTTGTGCACAAGTCCCGCGACCAAATGGCCGTCGAGGGACGCTTCGGCATAATCGGTGATGCCGGCTTTAAAGTCGTGGAATTTCCAGCCGAACAGTTCGCCATAGAAATGCTCGGACTGAACGATGTCGGGGGTCACGAGTTCAACGAAAACGACCTTGCCGACGTGATGTTCCGGGCTGGCTGCGGTCGAGATGGGAGGTACGTCGGATGTTGCGGCACCTGCCGGCCCTGCTGCGATCAGCCCGAAAAATACGACCGACAGACCGCGGCTAATGAAATATCGGGTTCGATCCTGTCGTAGGGATTGCGGCCCTGTCGTGCTCCACAGGCTTGCGCTGTTCTGTTCTCGTTTCTTGGCCATCATGGCCTCCTTTCTCGATTGATCCGAAAGTCTCGCGTAGCTGGCGCGCTTATGGACGGGTGTGTCTGTGTGCTGAGCGATAATGCTTATGAAAGCCGCTTTCGTAGGCGCGATCGACGATTGTCGCGGCATCATAGGGTGGGCTGTCTTTGACCTTTTGACGGTCGACATCGAGGATGACCAATCTGTCGTACCAATCGACCTCGCTGGCCGAATGCGGCGATATCAGGACCTTCTTTCCCGGCCACCAATTCTTGGTGTCGACGATCAGATAATGAACGCTCCAATCGGCGTCGGCGATCAGGAAGTCCTCGACGTGACCGATCTCGCCGTCGTGTGCACGAATATGATAGCCGGTGACCGACTCCATGCTGCGCAGGTGCGGATCGTCAATTGTCCCATCGTCCCGCTTCCAACATCCCGGCGCAGCGGACTCGGCATTCATCGGAGGCACATAGCCGTAGCCTCCCATATTGAACCCGGTACCCCAGTAAGGGCTCCAGCCGAAGTAGTCGTAGATGCCGGTTTCCATCTGGCGCGATACGGGTTTGTCGGTGTCGATATCCGGGCTGTCTTTGACCTCCTGCTTGGTCAATCGTACTGAAAATTCCTTCGTGCTGGGATCGGGGTGTCCGAGGACCGAAGGCGGCAACAGGACTTTGCGGCTTGATAGCCATGTGCCGGTATCGACGACCAGCCAGCGCACGAGCCAGGTGGCGTCATCGAAGAGAAAGTCGCTGATCACACCTATTCGCCCGTCGCTGGCGGCAATCGCAAAACCCTTGATCGTCGAAGCGTTCCATAACATTGCGCATTCCTCTCGATTCACCTTTTCCGCCGGTCGCGGGGTTCATGTGATCTTGTTCAGTTGTGCTCCGGGCGAATCTTGTTCCAGGATTGGGTCAGTTCACGCGATGCTTCTTCGTATTCGCGTTTGGCCTTCACCCAGCCTTCGTTGCTCGCCGTTTGCAGCTTGCGCGACGCCGCTTCGGTTTTCCGCCAGGCTTCGTCCAGATCTCTTTTGGCGGCTTTATCCGCGTCCTTGCCCTTTGCCTCGGCCTGTTGGCTGAAGTCGTGCAGCTTCTGCTGCCAATCCCGGACGTCGTCACTGGCTTTTTGTGCGTAGCTGTCTCGATCCGTCGTGGACTCACTCACAGTCGCTACTCTGACAGGTGCACTCGACCCGGAATTTGTTTCGGCTTGCGCTGTTTGCGTCAGCGCAGCTGACAACAGCAGGGGGCCGATTATGATCATGGTGCTGAGAATATTCACGGGGATCTTCTTTTCAGGCTTAGTCATTTACCGACGTTTCCTCTCTCGGCTTGCTTGGCCGCGATCCTACGACTCGTGGCCGCAACAAATATCGATGGCTGTATCGGATGGGTTGATCGAACCGATATTGGTCGGTCATAGCCGAAGGGCTGGCATAGACAGATCAAGCATCCCCGATTGCAAAGTCCATTTTCCAAAACAGCACCGCGTTAATAAATCCGAGAATAGGCCACAGTGTTCCGTTGAAGTTAGCCTCGGAAAATACTCAGTCTGCAGCTTAGCCGGATCGAACCAGCTCCGCTGAAATAGGCTGTCGTTCTTTTGAGCCCGGATGCCGGGCTATTTGATCAATTTAACTTTGAAATGATCGGTTCCCCGATCCCCACATGGTCATGCCTCTAAACCTCCCCGGCGTCGTTGGGTGAGCGGAATGCGTCATTGGAACGGAAGTCCGATTGCAGGGTTGTTTCAGCGGGCCTTCCGCTGCCCACCCCGTGCACGGCGCGTTGGCGGGAAGCAGTTCTAATTCATTGTCGGTTCACGTCTTTGATTGCGGTGTCCGCCGCATTTCCGAAAATCAGGTGCGGGTCATTTGAAGATTCCCTTTTACCGTCTTTTCCACGGGCGGCCAGATGAGTTTCCCCTGGCGTCGCAGGACCCTATCCGGGCCGAACTTCTTAGTATCGAGCGGCTGGAAGTACAGGCGCAGGCGCTTGCCGAATCTCATCGCGCTACATTGGGACCGAAAGCCGGCCGTCTGCTTGGGCCTCGTCTTTACGATAACGCAAAAGTCCTGACCGAGGCCTATCAGAACATTGCACAATCGGCGAAGTCGGATGATCCGATTACGCCGGCTGCCGAATGGATGCTCGATAATTTCCATATCGTCGAGGAACAGGTTCGCGAAATTCTCGACGATTTGCCGCCCGGTTTCTATCGCCGATTGCCAAAACTGGCGGAAGGTGCGCTCGCTGGATATCCCCGCGTATTCGCGATTGCTTGGGATCTCGTGGCCCATACGGATAGCGGCTTCGATGTCGAGCGCCTGCTGCGTTACGTGACGGCATACCAGCGCGTTCAGCCCCTCACCATTGGCGAGCTTTGGGCCATTGCAATTTCGCTGCGCCTTGTGCTGGTCGAAAACCTGCGGCGATTGGCGGAGACGATTGTCAGCCGGCACACAGCCTACCAGGCGGCCAACGCGATCGCCGATCGTCTGATCGGTGTGGGAGGCCAAAAGGCGGAAGCAGCCGAAGACGTGTTGATCAGCGTAGTCGAATTACCCTTGTCGAAGCCGTTTGCTGTGCAACTGAACCAGCAGCTTCGCTATCAGGCCCAGAGCGTAATCCCGGCACTCAAATGGCTGGATGAGCAGTTGGCGGCTGAGGGAACGAACGCCGATGAGATCGTGCGGGAAGAACACCAGATCCAAGGCGCGATGAATGTAACCGTGCGCAATATCATTACCAGCATGCGCTTGGTTTCGACGATCGACTGGCCGGAATTCGTCGAAAATGTGAGCTTGGTCGACGAAGCCTTACGCGCCCAAAGCAAATTCGCCGAAATGGATTTTCCGACGCGCGACATGTATCGCCGCGCCATAGAGGAATTGGCGCGCGGATCTCAATACTCGGAACTTGAAGTTGCTCATCGCTTAATCGATGCAGCGAAAAAGGCAGCCGCGCAGACACCGTCAGCCGATCAGGCCGAGAGGCGAAGCGACCCTGGCTATTATCTGATTGCACGCGGCCGTCGAGGGTTTGAAGCCGAACTCGGATTCCGGGTTCCAATCCGCCAGTGGCTGAGCCGTGCCAACGATGCGCTCGGAATTTACGGCTATATCGGAATGATCGGCCTGGCGACAGCAAGTCTCCTGGCTGTCGCGCTTGCTGGGGTTGCCCAAAGCGGTGGTGTCGATGGCTGGGCCATCGCGCTGCTCGCAGTCTTCGGTCTGATTCCGATATCGGACTTGGCGACAGCCTTGATCAATCAGGCCGCCATTGACAGGTTCGGGCCTGCGATTTTGCCCGGGCTGGAATTGCGCGATGGGGTGCCGGCCGATCTCAGGACGATGATCGTCATCCCGACATTGTTGACGTCGGCGGGTGATATCGAGGCGCTCATCAAGCATCTCGAGGTCCATAGCCTGTCCAGCCCCGACGGTGATCTTTATTTTGCACTCTTGTCGGATTGGGCTGACAGCGACAGTGAAAATGCCGACCGCGACGCAGAGCTTGTCGCCTGCGCTGCAGCGGGAATCGCCGAGTTGAATCGACGCTATGGGTCGGGGGCCGATGGCCCACGTTTCCTGTTGCTTCACCGCAAGCGCCTATGGTCCCAGGCTCAGGGCAAATGGATGGGGTGGGAACGCAAACGCGGAAAGCTTCACGAACTCAATAGGCTGTTACGCGGCGCTACCGATACTACCTTCATCCCGGTCGGCGGTCAGCCAATTCGCGTTCCCGATGGCGTTCGTTATGTCATCACGCTGGACTCCGACACCCGTCTGCCGCGGGTCGCCGCCAAGAGGCTTGTCGGCAAGATGGCGCATGCTCTCAATCGGCCGGTAATCGATCCGCTCGCCTCGCGGGTCGTCGAGGGCCACGGCATTCTGCAACCGCGCGTCACGCCGTCCCTGCCGGAAGGACGCGGCGGGTCATTGTTTCAGCGGGCCTTTTCCGGCGCGAACGGTCTTGATCCATATGCCTTTGCGGTGTCGGACATCTATCAGGATTTGTTTTCGGAAGGGTCATATGTCGGCAAAGGCATCTACGATGTCGATGCGTTCGAAGCTGCCCTTCACGGCCGCATTCCCGAGAGCACGGTGCTTAGTCACGATTTGCTAGAAGGAATCTTCACCCGCGCTGCCCTGGCGTCGGATGTCGAGTTGGTCGAGGAATATCCGACCCGCTACGACGTCGCGTGCGCCCGGCAGCACCGCTGGGTTCGCGGCGATTGGCAGTTGTTGCCCTGGATTTTGGGTAAAGGGCGCGAGATCGGGGCGCATCCGAAAAAGGCGGCAGTACCGCCGATCGGTCGCTGGAAGATGATGGATAATCTGCGACGCTCGCTATCGGCGCCGTCGTCTCTTTTGGCTCTCCTGATCGGATGGACTCTGCCTTTGGTGGGCGGGGTGCTTTGGACGTTTTTCATTCTCGCGACCATCTTGCTGCCGCTCATTTTACCGGCATTGCTCGGGATCATCCCGCATAGAGTCGGCATATCGAAGCGCAGCCACCTGAGGGGCATCGGTGCGGATCTGGTGCTAGCCTTCATCCAGGCAGCCTTTCTGATCACTTTCCTGGCCCATCAGGCATGGGTCATGGGCGACGCAGTGCTGCGGACGATCTTCCGGATGTTAACCGGTCGTCAACTGCTTGAATGGACGACGGCTGCCCAAGCCGCCTATCTGCGCTCCGATTGGAAGACCCTGGTAGGGCAAATGGTCGGTAGCATCCTATTCGCCTGTGCCGCGCTCGCGGCCATAATCGAATATGGTCGGGACTGCTGGCCGGTTGCTATCCCATTCATGATGTTGTGGGGGGCCTCGCCGTTGTTGGCGCTCTGGGCAAGCGCGACGCCGCAAGATGCGGGGCGTCTGGATTTCTCGGTGACGGAACGCCACGAACTGCGTTTGGTCGCGCGTCGCACTTGGCGCTTCTTCGAGACTTTTATCACGGCCGACAATCATATGTTGCCGCCTGATAACTTCCAGGAAGATCCTCGGCCGATCGTCGCCAATCGGACCTCTCCGACGAATATCGGGCTTTACCTGCTCTCGGTCGTCGTGGCCCGCGATTTCGGTTGGTGCAGTGCGCTCGATTTGGCCGAGCGTCTCGAGGCGACCTTAGCCACTATGCTCAAGATGGAGCGGTTTCGGGGTCATTACTACAATTGGTACGACACAAGTGATCTGCACCCGCTGGAGCCAAAATATATCTCTTCAGTCGATAGTGGAAATCTTGCGGGCCATTTGATCGCACTCGGCAATGCCTGCCGCGAGTTTATACGTGCACCCCTTTTGGGCGACTGGGCAACGGGTATTGGTGATGCGCTTGGGGTTGCGCGCGAATGCTTGAGAATGCTCGCTGCCGAAAAGCCGATGCAGCTGGCGCCGATTAAGCGTCTGGAAGTGGCGCTCGCGCCCATCGAGACCGCACTGGAACGTCCCCCGTCGGATCCTGTGTCCGTCGCGCAGCGCTTCGACGAACTCACTATACTGTGTGCAACTGCGGTTAGGGCCGCAGAAGCCATTGCGCTTGAGAACCCGGCGCGTACTGCTGCCGCGGACACGCTGGCATGGACTCGTAGTCTTCAATCCGGTGTCGCAACGCATCTTCATGCGCTCGAGACGCTCTCGCCCTGGGCGGTTCTGTTGGCCAGAGATCCCGCCTTGCTGACAATTGTGAATACCCAATGGCTTTCGACGGAACTTTTGACGTTCGAATCCTGCTTGGACGGAACGCTTTCACTCGCCAATTTGTCGGCACGTTCCGCCGCCATGATCCAAACATTGACGTCCGGCGGGGCTGCGGCAGCGATTTCCCTGTCATCGGGCGACCCAGGACACGACCGGCGCGCTATACTGGTTAGGGCGCTTCAGGTGTCGGCCGATGTCGGCGCCGCGTTCGCGAAACGTCTCGTCGCTCTCTCCGAAATTGCCGATAAGCTGTACGCGGGCATGGAATTCGGATTTCTCTTCGATCCTGGCCGCCAGCTTCTGTCGATTGGCTATCAAGTCCAGGATGGCAGGCTGGATGGAAGCTACTATGACCTTCTTGCATCCGAAGCGCGTCTTGCGAGCTTCGTCGCCATTGCCAAAGGCGACATCCCCGCCAAACATTGGTTTCGTCTGGGCCGAACTTTGACGCCCATCGCTCAGGGATCGGCCTTGATCTCCTGGTCGGGCTCGATGTTCGAATATTTGATGCCGTCGCTCGTCATGCGTGCGCCGCCCGGCAGCCTTCTTGCAACTACAAACAGGCTTATCGTGCGTCGCCAGATCTCCTATGGCGTCGAGGAGGGGGTGCCTTGGGGTATTTCTGAGTCTGAATACAATGCTCGCGATCTCGAGTTTACCTATCAATATTCCGGGTTTGGAGTGCCCGATCTGGGCTACAAGCGCGGCCTGACCGAAAGCCTTGTGATTGCGCCCTATGCCACGGGGCTCGCCGCGATGGTCGATCCCAAAGCCGCGGCGCGCAATTTCAAGCATTTGACGGAGGCTGGCGGACGCGGCGAGTACGGCTGGTACGATGCATTGGATTACACGGCGGATCGCTTGCCGGAGGGCGCAAAGGTGGCGGTCGTGCGGTCCTATATGGCCCACCATCAGGCTATGTGTCTGATCGGCATCGCAAACGCGCTCCAAGATGGCCGCATGCGCACCCGCTTCCACTCAGAGGCGATTATTCAGGCCACGGACCTTCTGTTGCAGGAGCGGATGCCGCGCGGTGTTCCGGTGGCTCGGCCGCCGACGCGCCAGTCCAGCGGCGCAGTCGTAATCCACCAAGTCTATCCCGAGATGCAGCGTCGCTTCACTTCGCCCCATTCGCGTGTACCGCGCACCCACCTGCTGTCGAACGGTCGCTATTCGGTGATGGTGACAGGGGCCGGCTCCGGTTATAGCCGCTGGCGCGATTTGGACGTCACACGTTGGCGCGAGGATGCGACCTGCGATGGATGGGGCAGTTATGTCTATCTTCGCGACATGCGCACAAACGACATATGGTCGACCGGCTATCAGCCCAGTACTGTCGAACCCGAAAGTTATGAGGTCATCTTCTCGGAAGATCGGGCGGAAATCTTCCGTGAAGACGGGGCGATCACCACAGCTATGGTGATCGCAGTCTCTCCTGAGGATGCTGCCGAAGTGCGCCGGGTCTCGCTCACCAATCACGGCACGCGGACGCGGGACGTTGAACTCACGTCCTATTCCGAAGTGGTCCTGGCGCGGCACGCCGACGACAGGGCACATCAGGCTTTTTCCAAACTGTTTGTCGAGACGGAATTTTTGCCGTCGTCCGGAGCCATTCTGGCCAAGCGCCGTCCGCGTGCCGAAGGAGATGTCGAAGTCTGGGCGGCGCATCTGACGGTGGTCGAGGGTGAAAACATCGGCGACGTTCAGTTCGAAACGGATCGCGCCCGATTCCTGGGCAGGGGCCACGGCGCACGCAACCCGGTTGCGGTGTTGGACGGTTGGCCGCTGTCTAATACTGCCGGGTCGGTCCTCGATCCGATTTTCAGCCTGCGCCGCCGGGTCAGGCTGGCACGCGGCGAAACGGCAAATATTTCATTTTGGACCCTTGTCGCATCGACGCGGGAAGAATTGCTCGGCCTGATCGACAAGCACCGTGATCCGATGGCCTACGACCGCGCGACAACCTTTGCTTGGACTCAGGCGCAGATTCAGCTTCATCACCTGGGGATCGCTCCGACCGAAGCGCATCTCTATCAGCGCATCGCCAATCGCATCATTTATTCCGATCCGACGCTTCGCCCGACTTCGGATGTGCTTCGAAAGGGAATGCGCAACGCCGCGACCCTTTGGGCCAACGGCATCTCCGGGGACCTTCCGATCGTCTTGGTCAGAATTGAGGGATCAGAGGATATCGACGTCGTCCGGCAAATGCTGCGTGCCAACGAGTATTGGCGAATGAAGCAGCTTGCCGTCGATCTGGTGATCCTGAACGAAAAGCCGAATTCATATGTTCAGGATCTTCAGGTCACTTTGGAGACGATGGTGCGAACCAGCCGCTCCGGCCAGCCCGATCAATCGGTGAGCGGGAATGTTTATGTTTTGCGAGGAGATCTTTTGTCGCCCGAGGTGGTGGGCCTCCTGCAAAGCTGTGCTCGTGTCGTCATTCCTGCCCGTCGGGGAAATCTCGCTGAGCAGGTACGGCGCATTCCCGATGCTGCGATAAAGACACCGTCGATCCCGGCCCGTCGCACGCCGGGTGCAGCCCTGCCAGTAGCGAACCAGCCGCACCCCGAACTCGAGTTCTTTAATGGGTTTGGTGGCTTCGCGAACAATGGGCGGGAATATATGACTATTCTCAACAAGGATCAGTGGACGCCTGCGCCTTGGATCAATGTGATCTCGAACCGGCATTTCGGATTTCAAGTTTCGACCGAGGGCAGCGGATTTACCTGGTCGATGAATAGTCAGCAGAATCAGATCACCGCCTGGTCGAACGACCCGGTAGCCGACCCTGCGGGCGAGATCATTTATATTCGTGACGAAGATACCGGCGAAATATGGACACCCACAGCGCTGCCGATCCGTGAAACATCGCCGTACATCGTCCGGCATGGTCAAGGCTATTCGAGGTTTGAACATCAGTCTCACGAGATAGAGCTGGAGCTGCTGCAATATGTCCCGCTCGACGATCCGATAAAGATCTCCCGACTGAAGATCACCAACGGCTCCGGTCGCAACCGTCGGCTTTCGATAACTGCCTATGTCGAATGGGTGATGGGCACATCCCGCGGTGCTTCGGCTCCATTTGTGGTGACGGATCTGGATGTCGAGACCGGAGCGATTCTGGCTCGCAATCCTTGGCACAACGACTTTGGAACTCGCGTCGCTTTCGTTGATCTGGGGGGACGCCAAAACGCGTGGACCGGCGACCGTGCTGAGTTCCTTGGACGCAACGGCAATTCGGCTCGCCCCGCAGGTCTCAACAGCACGGCGCGTCTCTCAAGCGCGGTCGGCGCTGGTTTCGATCCCTGCGCTGCGCTCCAGGCGCCGGTCAATCTGGCGCCTGGCGAAAGTAAGGAGATTCTCGTTTTCTTGGGCGAGACCGCGACCGAAGACGAGGCCCGCAAACTGATCAAGAAATATCGGGTCGCTGATCTTAATGCGACATATGAGGCGGTGATTTCGTTTTGGAATGACACGCTGGGGCGAGTGCAGGTGAAGACGCCGGATAGGGCGATGGACATCATGCTGAATACCTGGCTGCCATATCAGACACTGGCTTGCCGCGTCTGGGCACGTGCTGGGTTCTATCAGGCCAGCGGCGCTTATGGATTCCGCGACCAGCTGCAGGATGTTGCCGCCTTGTGCGTATTGCGGCCCGAGATCGCGCGGGAACATATCTTGCGTGCCGCGGCCCGGCAGTTCCCGGAAGGCGACGTTCAGCATTGGTGGTTGCCCGAATCCGGCCGTGGCATTCGCACCCATATTTCCGACGACGCGATCTGGCTGCCTTATGTCGTTTGTCATTATCTGGAGGTTACCGGCGACGTCGGTATTCTCGATGAGGCCATACCGTTTCTGGACGGTCCGCTGCTGACCGCAGGTCAGCACGACAATTTCTTTGAACCGACCGTATCCCAGACGTCCGTGAGCCTTCTTGAACATTGCGCGCGGGGTCTCGACCGAAGCCTGACGATTGGCGAACACGGTCTGCCGCTGATGGGCACCGGCGACTGGAACGACGGAATGAACGCCGTCGGCAGCGGCGGGAAGGGCGAAAGCGTTTGGTTGGGCTGGTTCCTATATGCCGCCTTGATCGAATTTGCGCCCATCGCAGGCGGCCGCAACGAGACTAAGCGCGCGGCTTCATGGCTGCTTCATGCGGCGATATTGAAGGAATCGCTTGAAAACTCCTGGGACGGTGACTGGTATCGCCGCGCCTATTTCGACGACGGCACGCCGATTGGGTCGATTCAGAACAGCGAATGCCGAATCGATTCGATCGCACAATCCTGGAGCGTTATCTCCAAAGGCGCCGAGCCGGCGCGCGCCGAACGGGCGATGGCGGCAGTTGAGAAATACCTGGTAAAGCGCGATGACGGATTGGTGCTGCTGTTCGATCCGCCGTTCGATACATCCAAGCCTAACCCAGGCTATATCCAAAGCTATCCCAAGGGCGTGCGCGAAAACGGCGGGCAATATACCCATGGCGCCACATGGACGGTTCTGGCTTTCGCAATGCTGGGGGATGGTGACCGGGCGCAACAGCTCTATTCAATGATGAACCCGATCAATCATGGCAGCAGCAACGTTGCCATACATCGCTATCGGGTAGAGCCCTATGTCGTCTGCGGCGATATCTATTCCACTTCGCCCAATGTCGGGCGCGGCGGTTGGAGCTGGTATTCCGGTTCTGCGGGTTGGATGTCGCGAGTAGCTCTGGAAGGCATTTTGGGCTTCCACCTTCAGGGCAGCAATCTGAGATTGGACCCCTGTATCCCGCGCTCCTGGCCGGGTTTCGAGATCGTCTTTCACTTTGGGACGGCCCGCTATGACATCGTCGTCGAAAATCCAGGCGGTCTCAGCAAGGGTCTCGTTCTGACTGAATTGGATGGCCAAACGCTGACTACCCAGCCCGGAATTGTGCCGCTTGCCGACGACGGTCAGACCCATCGTGTGCGCATCGTGCTCGGCTGACAATGAACCCAGCGCCGCCGGAAAGCGGTTTGAAATGCCCGCCGCATCCAATTTGATTGTCTTTAAGTGGACCCAAAGGCGGATTGTTCGGCGCCTCCCGCTCTCACATCAGTTAGCGCGCCATTGAAGCAGAGTTCCGCTAAGCAGGAACCAACCGTTATCGAAAGGTGAGCTTGCGCTGGGTCCGACGAACCAGACTGTTGATGGCGTCACGTCCGGGGTGTTCGACGAGATAGTAAGAGAGGGTTGCCACCGGCAGCACAGTCAAGCAGCCGACGACGACGAATACTACCGCCCATGCTACCGAAAGAGGTCCGTGTGTGAAGTGCTTAACGATCTCCAGCTCGGGCTTGCGAAGCATATTATGGACCAAGTAGATCGAAAATGAGATCGTGCCGAGGAAATAGGGAATCGGCGCAGACAGAAAGCGGTTTGCAGTCCCCTCATTTCGGGCCCAGGACAGCACGATGAGCGGAAAAACAAGGTCCAATAGCAAGTCTACGCGCAGCGCAAACAGCGCCAGACATAATGCTGAAAGACTCCATGTTGCTGCGTCAGATCCAATGGATCGTGCAATGGCCCGGTTTCTGAAGAGACGATAAGTGGCCAGCCCGAGTGCAAACTCAATAAGGCTTCGAACGATAGACTCTCCGGTCGATTGACCGAGAAGCCCAAGCCTTGGCTCCTCATGCGCAATTGCCGTAAGTCCGGCGAATCCGCTGATAAGAACCAGTGTGAGGAGAATGCGGCTATTAAATATCAAATAAATATATATTGGGAATAATAAGTAAGCCCCAAACTCGAAGCTAATAGACCAAGAGGGTGGGTTCAGGTTAAATAGGGGCAAAAACCCCTGTATTTGTAGAAAGTTAATCAAAGCGTCCATCCCGAGTCCGCTATTTTGGGCGTTCTCGTTGATAAACAGATCGCTTCTCCCCCAAAGGTTTGCTGTCACGCCGAATGCGAGAATGGCGATCGTAACAACCCAGCCGAGTGGTGAAACTCGGGCTATGCGTTTGAGAAGAAACGGAAAATAAGCTTGCAGCCCCTTCGACTGAAAGTCATTCTGGTATGTATAAGCCATGATGAAGCCGCTCAGAATGAAGAAAAAATCGACAGCCATGTATCCGTGGGGTGCCAGCGATGGAATGTAGCCTACGCAATAGGACTGCGCCGTCGTTGAAAAATGTTGGAGGAGAACCATAAAGGCGGCGAGGCCGCGTAATGAAGTGAGCGGCTTTATTTCACTGCGCTTGCTGCTGGAACTCTGCTTTGATGCTGTTTCGGCTATTCTCGTTTTATTCGTCATTCCGCTCTCGAATCATGGTTTCATCCCATGAATTATTTATTTGCACGTTATTCACATTAACCATGTTGGCGGCTGTAAAGTTATAGGATAATAGCGCTGCAAGCCAGAAGGGATCGCCCTTAAGTTGCTTTCGCTTGGTATCTTGTCAGTGCGATCTGTCAATTTCCAACTATTCTAATTACTTACATAGCCTTACGTGGATTATACAAAAACCGGTACGATTTGGCTGATGATGTGGCCTTCAATATAAGGCTTATGCATCTGTCCCAGATCGACTAGATGTTGAATCCGGGCCTGCGGATTTGCCAACGACCCATTGGCAAATTAGCGCAGACGGTAGACGAGCGGTTCTAAGAGACCGTTTGAAAACGAGGTGGCGGTTTGAGGCGGTCCATGATTCATGCTTCTGATGTGGACAGCGGCGAATCGGGCCCGGAGGCCGCCGGGTGCTGGGGCACCTTAAGCGTCCATTGTTAGACTCGGCGACACCTTGGAGATTGGAAATATGGTGCTCACGCGGATGGACGGCGTAGGAATCGTTGTCGAAGACCTCTGAGGGACGAATGATTTCTTCGGCTAACTCGGCCTCGAGCTCGAAAGGCGAACCATGCAGGTCGATGCAATCACAGGTCGCATCGTGGAACGATGACTTCCGAGATTGCTTATTCCGCTGCCCAGGTAATCCCCATGTTTTAGGAACTTGAAGCGGGGATTGCTCTTCGGCATGAGTATGGCGGGCGCTCGACCCCGACAATGTCTCGAGGGCGATGAAAAATTGCGCCGCGCTGACACGGACCTGGTCAGGCCTTAGCCCATATCTTACTACTGCAGGATAATGGATGATTTCCGAAGCTCATAATGGTATATTTGTGGTAACGGTAATGGTATAAAAGTGGAAATCTGCTGACGCAAAACTCAGTTAAAAGGTCTTCGCAATGCCCATCCTACCGCGCCACCTAACCGCCCGCGTCCAAGACGCCCTCGCGATGAGCCGCGTCGTGAATGTGATAGGTCCACGGCAGGTCGGGAAGACGACACTAGTCCGGGACATGATCGCAAGCAGCCGTTACCTCACCATGGACACCAAAACCGTGCGCGAGGCGATGGAAACCGATGCGCTGGCTCAGCTTTCCGCAATCCACACCGGCGCGACCCAACAGCTTCCCATCGTCCTCGACGAGATTCAACGCGTCCCAGACGTTAGTTTGGCCCTCAAGCAGATTGTCGACGTCTATTCGCGGCCGGGACAGTTC
Source organism: Rhodospirillales bacterium (assembly GCA_003165335.1). Taxonomy (GTDB): domain Bacteria; phylum Pseudomonadota; class Alphaproteobacteria; order BOG-932; family Roseiterribacteraceae; genus BOG-932. Next base: position 21,921 of record PLTD01000113.1, read on the forward strand.
CTCCTGACCGGGTCCGCGGACATATTCACATACTCAAGAGCCGTCGACTCTTTGGCCGGCCGGGTGCTCACCTTAACGCTTCGCGCCCTGAGCTCGGCCGAGATCATGCGCGCCGGTCCCGCCGGAATTCTCGATGCGGCTATCTCCGCCTCGCCCACATCCGCCCTGCCGAAGCCTGTGCCATACAATCGCCAGGACGCCGTCGACTTGATGGTCCGTGGAGGCTTCCCAGAGATCCGAACCCTTAAAGGTCGAAATCGCTCGGATCGGTACTCCAGCTATCTGGACAGCATTGTCGAGCATGATGTCGTCGGTCTCTTCCCTGTCCGGAAGCCCGACAACCTGCGGAGGATGATCGATCAGCTCGCTGGCAGAACTGCCAATGAGCTCAACATGCAGAGTCTGTGCTCGGATCTCGGCATCAAGCATGACACCGCCGTTGCCTATCTGGATGCCTTGATCAAACTTGGAGTGGTCCATTCACTCGGGTCCTGGGCCTCGGGAGGAGGCAGTCGAGAAATTAAGCGCCCGAAGCTCCACATAATGGATACCGGCGTTGCGGCCGCTTTGAGAGGAGAGGACGCCTACAGCTACGACCTTTCCGGAAATCCGACGGCCCTCGGGGCCATTCTGGAGACCTTCACGTTCAACGAGCTCGAAAAAAGTTTGCCGTTCCAAAATGACCGCTGGCGTCTTTACCACTATCGGCATCAGGACGGTCGCGAGATCGACATCGTCGCGGAGGCTCCCGGACGTCGATTGGCCCTCTTCGAAATGAAGGCGACCGGTGAAGTGGGCTTGGAAGATTTCAGACACTCTGAATGGTTTCTCGGACGTTCAGGCCCGGCAAGCGCATATACTGGCGTGGCATTCGTCGTTTATCTCGGATCAAACGTTGTATCCTTTGGACCGAGCAAGATCGCACTTCCTTTATCGATTTTCTGGTCGTTCCTTTGATAGGTCGATGACGACTCAAGCGCATGCACCTCGGGACGCTATTAGTAGATTTGTGATACGCATAACGGTCAATTTGTTGGCAGGAAAAGGACGCCTCTGTAGAGGCGCCGATTGAAACGAGAGGCCCATTCGGCGCAGATATCGGGGCAGATGCTTCAGGCAAGGAATACCTTTTGTATTCTCGGGGTAGGCTTTAATGACGACCTAAACGTCGAACGCACCTTCGGCTGGATGACTCGATGGCGACGGCTCGTGCGCGACTATGAGCAGCGGACCGACGTTCTCCCAAGCTATGATCCTCGTCGCTATGGGCGGCAATCTACTGCGCCGAAACGCTCATCCGTGATTTTCCAAACGGACTCTAAGAGCAAGTCTGCCGTCGTGGGGCCGGCCCGACGCATCGACCTCAGCCAGCCGAGATACGCCGGCAGACCGCGAGGCGGGACTGAGATTCACACCGCAGAATCTCTGACGCGTCGTTCCATTTCGCCGCCCGTGCAAGCGGCGGCTACCATACGACTCCGGCTGTTTCATCGCAACTGACTCGACCCGAATCCACAGCTAAGTAGAATTGCGCCATTTCGATCGTGTCGTTACGGCTTGGCGTGCACAGTGCTAGCCAGCTTCGGGATAGGCCTTACGCACCACCAGTGACCAGAGCGCGCTGTGCGCAGAAAAATCCTCAACTCGCTGTCTCATTTGGAAAGTCGCTTGCGAATTTCCAGCAACTCTGCGCGTCGTGCGTCGTTTGCTTCAGGGAAAGACATTTTAAGGTCTTCAAATATCTCGACGACAATCTGCGAAACAATCAAACGCGCATTGTCCTTGTCGTCGGCAGGAACAACATACCAAGGGATGTCTTGTGTGCTTGTTGCACTAAGACATTCCTCGTACGCCGTCATGTATTGGGCCCAGAATTTCCGCTCTTCGATATCCGCCAAACTGAATTTCCAATTCTTTTGGGGTTCGTCTATCCGCTCAAGGAAGCGCCTTCTTTGCTCTTCCTTCGAAAGATGTAGGAAGAACTTGACGATGCGGGTTCCATTGGCGTGCAGATGCCTCTCCAGATCGACGATCGAACGATAGCGACTATTCCAGATCTGGGTTTCGTCGAGTGCGGCGTCCGGCAACCCCTCACTCCTCAAAATCTCGGGATGCACTCGGGCAATCAGCACCTCCTCGTAATAGGAGCGATTGAAGATGCCGATCTGCCCGCGCTCCGGCAGATCGCGCGTTGTACGCCAGAGAAAGTCATGTTGTAATTCGGCCGGGCTGGGATGTTTGAAGCTGAATACTTGGCATCCCTGCGGATTGACCCCCGACATCACATGCTTGATAGCGCCATCCTTTCCGGCCGCATCCATCGCCTGAAAGATCAGGAGCATGGCGTGGCGATTGGATGCGAACAGAAGTTCCTGTTGCGCGCTCAAATGCGCGACATGCTTTTCCAATCGCGCCTTATAATGCTTCTTCGAAGTGCATAGCGGCTTCATATCCGTCGGCCATTTTTTGAGGTCGACTCCCACCCCCGCAGTCACGCGGAAATCTTTTGACCTGATTTTCATTTCCGTCCTTTCGTCCGGCCGTTACTGCGACCCGACCAGCGCCTCGAATCCGGAGATCACGTCGAAGAGTTCTTCGTCGATGCCACTCTGGCGCAACTGGTGAAAAGTGCCGTGAAGCTGAGCCAGCAAATCTTCGATGTTCTTGTCGGCGCGCTCCATTGCCGCCAGCCGACTTGCGTTCTCACTCGCCAGGGATTCGGCACAAGCCCGAAAGAGCGAGATGAAAAGATATTCACGGATAAGCGCGTGCAAGGTCGCTGTACCGTGGTCCATGATTTGGGGGAGATTGCCAGTCGGCCAGCCGGCTTGGACTAGGCCTTGTTGCCATTTCGAATCGAGCGGCAACAACCGCTGGCTAACCGGCTCATAACGAGCTCCTGCTAGCGGTCGGTTATGAAACACCCAAACATCCGCAGAGACATCGTTGGCGCGATGGGCTTCGCTTTCCATTTGAATTCGGCCGACAAGGGGAGTGATGGCCTGGACTGAGTTCGGCACCGCGTAGAGACCGAGGAGTGTCACCCCAGCGTCTACCAGACGTGCATGGACACGCTCGCCGACCGCCCACACCTGAGCATTGCCGGGCAGAGCCGCGAGTGACTTGACGGCGTAATCAGCCACAACATCGTTAAACTGACCTACTAGCCCCTGATCGGATCCGAAAACGATCGCGCTGACTGCGCCCTTATGCACTGGCGCGGTCTCCTCAACTCGAATGGCGGGCCGCCCACCTTCTCTAAAGCAGGCGCCCAATCCCAATTCCACAGTCCGGTAGTAGTCGCCCAAGGCGAGCACTGACTTCTCGTATTGTCCGATGCTCGATGCCGCCAATGCCTTCATTGTCCGGACCACGGATTGCAGATCGCCGGCGCTGCTGATCTTTCGGCTCAGGCTTGCCGTCGATTCGCTCAAGATGACCCCTTGGCTTCCGCCTTGAGCTTGGCCCCGGTGTCCAGCTTGGATCCGCTGTCAGGTCCGGCTTTCGGTTTCGATTTGGCCTTTGCTTCGGGTTCAGCCATAGGCGCGGGCTCAGACGTTCCCTTAGCGTTAGCTGCCGGCTTAGGCAGGAAAGGAATGAGCGCCTCGCGGGCAATCCCGATGATCATCTTTCGATCCTCATCGCTGAGCTTGTCCGCGCTTTCGAAGCGTGCGCACACCTCCGCAGGGATGTTGGCTGCCGCCATTTGAACAGCGCGTTCGGCGGCGGGCATGGTCTCAAGTGCCACGGGGTCGAAGAGTTCAGCGGTCAGTGCCAGTAGGACAATAATCTGTGCGGGCACGGACATCGGGTCGAGCTCGGGCTGTTTCAAGCAGGCACGGATTCGGCGACCGTGTTCGATCGTCTTGCGCGTGTCTTCGTCTAGCCGGGCGCCAAACCGAGCAAAACTTTCAAGTTCCTCGAACTGCGCATAGGCGAGCTTGAGATCACCCGCCACCGCACGATAAGCCGCATGTTGCGCCTTACCACCGACACGCGAAACCGATTTGCCGACATCGACGGCGGGCAAGACGCCCAATTCGAACAACGACGGCGACAGATAAATCTGTCCGTCCGTGATCGAAATCAGGTTGGTGGGAATGTAGGCGGAAATATCCTGCGCCTCCGTCTCGATTATCGGAAGCGCGGTGAGTGAACCGCCGCCGCGTTCTTTGCTCAGATGCGTCGCGCGCTCCAGCATACGAGAATGAATATAAAAAATGTCACCGGGAAAAGCTTCGCGACCAGGCGGACGTCGCAGCAGGAGGGATAACTCGCGATAGGCTTCNNGGGTGAGATCGTCGTAAACAATCAGAACGTCGCGGCCCGCCGCCATGAAGTGCTCTGCGATACTGGTCGCGGCGTATGGGGCGATATAAGCCAAACCGGGCGCGTCATTACCCTCACTAACAACCACGACAGTATATTCCATCGCATCTTTTTCGCGCAGGTTGGCGATGGCCTTCGCCACGGCGGAGGACTGCTGGCCGATGGCGCAATATACACAGACGACATCTTTGCCCCGCTGATTGAGGATCGTGTCGATCG